>NZ_SMKP01000174.1:0-24046 GCF_004349015.1 Nonomuraea diastatica | reverse complement strand
CCCCGCGGCGCGGCCCCGGGCCGATCCGGACCGTCCTCGGCGTGCTGATCGCCCTCTTCGGGATGGCGTGCGTGCTCGCGGGCGGCGGAGTCATCGCCAAGGCGTTCTCCAACAGCAACCAGGAGATCTTCAACCGGCAGTACGCGAACAACCTGTGGCGCAACCTGCCGGCGGAGACGCTGTTCCCCCCGGCGATCGGCATGCGAGACCCGGATCGGCGCGGCGCGGCGCGGGGCGCCTGGACACGGGCCGCGATCTCGCCCGAGACCTCCTGCGGCAAGGCGCTGACCGGCGGGCTCGCCAAGGAGGCGAAGAAGCGGGGTTGCCAGGCGGCACTCCGCGCCACCTACGTCGACGGCACGGGAGGGACCGCGGCCACCATCGCCATCGTCGTGTTCCCTGCCGACGACTCGGGCAACGACCTGGACGCCATCCTGCACGACGCGCAACGCGAGGAGCGTGACTACGGCGTCCGGCCCCTGCCGGCGAAGGGCGTCCAATGGACGGACAGCGCGCGGGCCGGAAGCGGCGGCAACTCGGCCGGGAGGCTGTTCGTCGCGGTGACCTCAGGGCCGGCCGACGGACGGCGCGCCGGCAAGCTCCCGCAGCCGTGGGGCAGACGCGAGAGCCATCAGCGCTACGACCGTTCCCCATGGGGCGAGATATCCGCGGGCCTGGCCAAGAGCACCACCGCCCACCTGACCGACCAGATCGAAAAGGCGAGACCGTGATCCGCAGGACGACCGTCGCAGCCCTTCTCACCGTCCCGCAACTCCTCTCGGCGACTGTTCCCGCCCACGCCGCCGCGCCGGCCCGCTGGGAGCTCAACGCCATGGACGTCCCGGAGGCCCACCGGACCAGCCAGGGCGAGAACGTCACGGTCGCGGTGCTCGACACCGGCGTGGTGACCAGCCATCCATCGTTCAGAGGACGGGTCACCTCGGGGCCCGACTTCATCCGTTTCGGCGCCAAGAAAGGGGAGCCGCACTGGGGCGAGCACGGCACCGCGATGGCCTCCAACGTGCTGTCCGTCGCCCCCAAGGCCCGCGTGCTGTCCCTGCGGGTCATCCTCGACCACGAAGACCCCGGCAGGGACCGCATCGAGGAGGCCTGGGAGAGGTGGCGGAAGAGCGGCACGTTCGACGAGACCTTCCGGTCGCACCAGACGTCGATCTCCAGAGCCATCCGCTATGCGGTCGACCAGGGCGCCGAGGTCATCTCGATGTCACTGGGCACCGACGAATGGGGAGGCATCCGCGACTACCTCGACGACGTCGCCGCGGCGGTCGACTACGCCGGCGGCAAGGGCGTCACCGTGCTCGCCTCCGCGGGCAACGGCGGATCCACGGACCGTCTCGCCACCGACGCCAACAACGTGGTGGCCTACCCCGCCGCGTACGCCGGTGTGCTCGGCGTGGCCGCCGTCAGCCGGCAAGGGCGGCGTGCGGAGTTCTCACAGGTGCACACGTACAACGCGATCGCCGCGCCGGGCGTGGACATCCGCAGCGCCACCAACACGGGCGGCTACCGGATGGTCAAAGGCACCTCGCCGGCGTGTGCCCTGGCGGCGGGCGCGGTGGCGTTGATGTTGTCGCGCAATCCCGATCTGAGCCCGCGGCAGGTGCGCGACATCCTCGTCCGCACCGCCACGAAACCCCCGAACGGCTACACCCTGTTCCTCGGCCACGGGATGGTCAACGCGGACCGCGCGGTGCGGGCGGCGGCCACGACCAAGGGCGCCGAGCCGAAGGCGGCGGCGTACGAAGGGGAGAAACATTTCGGTGAAGGGCCGACCGACTCGCCCGTCACCCATCCTCCGATCGACCAGGCCTACCTCGTCATCGGAGGTGTGGGGGTGGGAGTGGGCCTCCTGTGCTTCACCGGCACGTTCTTCCTGGTACGGCGGCGACGCGCCTGATGTGGTGGCCCTTCGGATGGCTTGACCCCGCGCGCGGTTGGAGTCAGGGGCCCTTGTTGCGAAACCGGATATCCCGTATACCTGTCAGACGATCGCTCCGCGCACGTGGACGTCTGGAGTTTCCGTGAAAGCCCGCGTCGCCGTCACAACCGTCTCCCTGATCATGCTCGCGGGGTGCACCGGCAGCACACCTGCCGTGCGGCAGACCACCGCGGGCGCGACGAAGCCGCAGGACCCGCCTCCGGCGCGGCAGGTGTACGCACGCAAGGGGACCTGCGACTCGGGGGGCAGCGACGTCCCCTTCAGGGTCGAGATCGTCGGCGTCGAACGGCAGGCCGAGCACACCCGGCTCCGGCTTGCGATCAGCCTTGACGGTGCCGAGAAGCACCATGACATGGCGTTCTTCGGCCAGTCGGATTTCCGGGGCTTCCGACTGCTGGATCCCGTCGGGCGCCGCCTGTACCGGGCGAAGAGCAGCCACCAACTCGACCAGTTCGGCTGGTACTACAAGGACATCCGCTACGAGACCGAGATCTACTACGACCCGCTCCCGGCGTCGGCCGGGCAGATCACGGTGATCGCGCCGTGCACGTTCGGGGAGATGACCGGGATCCCGGTAGCCCAGGGTGAGCTCACCCAGAGCCCGACGCCGCTGCCGACCACTTCCTGGGGCGACGACAAGCCGGGCACCAAGGTCGTGCTCGGCGCGGACCCGCCCGCGCCCGGCGCCAGGCCCAACTATTCCGACCTGTACGCGGTGGAGGACGGCGCGCAAGAGAAGTCGACCGGCACGGACGAGGAGAGCATCGCCCTGCGCGCAGACGTGCTGTTCGCCTTCGACAAGGCCGACCTGTCCGCGAAGGCGCGCCAAGTGCTCGACGACGTGGCGGAGGAGACCCGGCGACGGGCCGATCCGTCGAAACCGCCGGTGACCATCGCCGGGCACACCGACAGCAAGGGCGACGACCCGTACAACCTGCGGCTGTCGTTGCGGCGTGCGCAGACCGTACGGTCCTACCTCTCCCGGCGGCTGGGGACCGACTACCAGTACAAGGCCGAAGGCAAGGGGGAGACCCAGCCCGTCGCGGAGGAAGGCGGCTCGAACGACAAGCAGGCCAGCGCGAAGAACCGGCGCGTGGAGGTGTCGTACAAGATCAAGCAAGTGGTGGAGGCCACCGGCGCGCCCAGTCCGGGAGCAACCGCCGCGCCGCTCCCCGGCACGCCCGCCCCCTTCCAGGAGGGGCTCGGCCGGCCGGTGGCCGAGCGCAAGAACGAGGACGGCTGGCTGCTGCGTGTCCACCAGCCCTATCGCGACGGCGCTTTCATGGTCGGCGTCTACGAGATCGTCAACGAGACGGGGGGCTGGGAGCACAACATCACCCCGCGGATCGACGGCGAGCAGCCCGGCTCCATGTGGGGCGGCCTGACATGGCTCGACCCGGCCTCCGGGCGGCGCCAGCGCATCGTCCGGGTCGGCAAGTACGGCACCGGCGAGGACGGCTACACCTACGTCGCCGCCCCGGAGATCACCGGCAAATGGGGGTTCGGCTGGGCCGAGCACGTCCCCTACCGGATCTACGCCTACTACGCGCCGCCGCCGCCGGGCGTGACCGCGCTGACTCTGGACGCCGGGCCGTACGGCACGTTCCCCGATGTGCCCGTCAAGTGACGCTGCGACCATCCGGCCAGGCAGGAGTCCTTCCCCTTGGTTGTTTGTAGCCTGCTTCTAGAGTTGGGCTAACCTTACTGGGTGAGCGAGCGCGGGAAGCCGAACAAGAAGGCGCAGAAGTCCGCCGAAACCCGGCGCCGGATCCTGGAGGCCGCCGGAGAGCTGTTCGTTGCGCAGGGCTATGGCGCGACCATGCTCCAGCAGATCGCCGACAGGGCGGGCGTGGCGGTGCAGACCGTCTACTTCGTGTTCGGCAACAAACGCCGCCTGCTCAAGGAGCTCGTCGACGTCACGATCGCGGGCGACGACCGTCCCGTGGCGACCCTCGACCGGCCGTGGTTCCGCGAGGCGCTGGACGCCGCCACCGCTCAGGAGCACCTGCGGCTGTACGTGGCGGGCACACGGGCCGTGCTGGAGCGGGTGGCCCCGATGACCAAGGTGCTGCAGATCGCCGTGGCCACCGACCCGGAGATCGCCGAGATGTGGCCCGATGAGCGGGATCCGCGCTTCGCGGTGACACAGACCGCGGCGGACAGCCTGATGGCCAAGCCGGGGGCACGCCCCGAGGTGTCCCACGCCGCCGACCTGCTGTACGGCGTGCTCAGCCCGGACCTCTACCTGGTGTTCACCCGTGACCGAGGCTGGACGCCCGAGCGGTTCGAGCGCTGGGCCCACGACACTCTGCGCGCCCAGCTCTGCACGGATTGACCAGGCGTACGGCCGATCACGCGGGCACGGCGGCGGCCAACGCACGGTCGGCGGCCGGAGAAGAGCCACTACGCTGGTGCGGACTTGATCTTGGCTCGATGCCTGGTGTCACGGGCCTTCCGCAACGACGAGGTGCTGCATCGTGGTCACGCACGAAGAGATGGTCGAGGCGTTCGGCGACGAGGGCCTGATGCTGATGGACGCCGGGCGGTGCGCCGAGATGGGGCTCTCGGAGGCGGACGCGCACGTCCTGTGCCAGGTCGGGCTGCCGGTGCGCGCGGACCAGGCGTTCACCACGGCCGTCTCCGACGAGCCGCGGACGGGATCCCTCGTGGTGTTCACGACCGGCAGCGGGGACGTCGACGTCCTCATCCTCGGCGGGACGCCGGGAGGGGCCGGCACTCGCTACTTCCTCGACATCCGGAGCGGTGTGGTCGGCCTGCTCTCGCTCGACGGCGAGCCCCAGGCGGAGCGGATCAACAGCTCGCCGGCGACCTTCGTCGAGTTCCTCCGCCGGCTCCGGCTGCGTCAGCAGGCGTTGAACGGCGCGCCCGACGACGCGGGACCGCGCGACACCGAAGAGTTGTGGTTGTCGTTGAAGGAGCTGGATCCGCCCGCCTTCCGCGACGCCGAGTCCTGGTGGTCGATGGTCATGGACGACCTGATGGACCGGAGCCACGTCGACGAGGTGCGCGCGTTCCTGCAGCAGCGCCGTGCGGAGGCCGGCGCCGCCTCCTCCGGGACGGGCACGGCAGCGGCCTCCGAGCCGCGGCGCTCGCAGCGTGAGCGCTTCGACCGGGCACTCGGCCGGTTGACGGACGAAGGCTGGCAGATCGTGGACGCGGGGCGGTTCGCCGCCGACACCGAGACGAGCGGCCTGCTGAGCCTGCCCGCCGACCTGGCCGATCACTTCGCACCCGGCGGCGTGCTCGTCAAGGACGTCGCGATCTCCTGGCGCGGCGGGTTGCCGTCACGGATGCAGTCGGTGTTCGCGCGGGAGGGCCTCGTGGTCTCCGTTCCCGGCCAGGCGGAGCAGGACGACGACCACGACGCGCTGCTGGACCTGGACGCCGACGAGCTGAGCAGGCAGGCGGACGAAGCGATGGAGGCGCTCTTCGCCGCGGTGCACGGCCTGAACAAACCGGAGGAAGGGTTCGTCACCTGCCTGGCGGGCGACGAGGTCTCCTCCGACCTGTGCCGCGTCGTACGCGCCTTCGACCGGCTCACCGAGCAGGGCTATTTCGCCGAACCCGACCTCTGGCCGACGGTCTCCGGAGCCTGGCAGCACGTCCACGAGGCCGGGGCGTCGGCGAAGGCCGTCTTCTGGACCACGCAGGCGCACACGTCGTGTTTCGACGCCAGGGGCGACCTGGTCGACGAGCTCACGCTGCAGTGGGCCGGCGACCGGGATCTGATCGCGCAGGTCCTGTCCGCCACCGGGCTCGTGGTGGAAAGCCCGCAGGACACGGGCACCACCTTCCTGCTCCGACCGAAACGGGCCGATCGCGACTGGTGAACGCCGGCTGAGGCGAAATCGATCACCGGGTGTCATCCGCCACTCGGCGTCGCGCAGCCGGCAGGAGAAACAGCCGGGAAACCACCGCCGGTCTAGACAGTTGCTACGAGTCCGGGCGACAGGCGTCTCACACCCGATGCGACCACGTCCGGCATTCTCCTGCAGAGAGGATCTTCCTCGTGAGGCATGTGAAAGCAGTCGGTCTGGCCGGCCTGGCGTGCGCGATGCTGTCGCTGGGTGTCACGGCACCGGCCACCGCCGCGGAAGCGGGCCGGCCGCGGATGGGGGACGTGCAGAAGGCTCTGTCAGAGCTGGCGAGGAGCCCGGAGGTGCTCGGCGCGATCGGCGCGGTCTACGTGGACGGCAGAGTCGACAAGGGCTCGGGCGGCACGCGTCTCCTCGACGGCAAGGGCGGCAGGATCCCGGCGGGCGCCCGCTTCCGGATCGGGTCGCAGACCAAGTCCATGACCTCCGCGGTCATCATGAAGCTGGTCACGGAGGGCAAGTTCGGCCTGGACTCCAAGCTCAGTGAGGTGCTGCCGGTCGTGGTGGAGAAGGACCTGGTGGAGCGGGCCGACGAGATCACCGTGGAGCAGATGATCCACCACACCTCAGGCATCCCCAACTGGTACACCCCCGAGCTCATCGACCCTTTCGACTTCGAGACGCGGTACACACCGATGGAGCTGATCACCAAGTCGCGCACCCTGCCGCGCGAGCAGGAGCCGGGCGAGAAGTTCTCCTACTCCAACACCAACTACTACCTCCTCGGCCTGATCATCGAGAAGTACACCGGGCACTCGCTGGCCGCCGAGTTCGAGGAGCGCCTCTTCGAGCCCCTGGACATGGACGACACCTACCTGCCCACCAGGTGGCCCGGCGGCATCAAGGGCCCGCACGGGCACGGCTACTTCCCCGACAAGAACGGCAAGCTGGTCGACTTCGACAACCAGAACATGAGCTACGGTTACGCGGCCGGCGGCGTGATCTCCACCGCCGACGACCTCAGCGCCTTCCATCGGGCGTTCGCCAAGGACAAGATCCTCACGAAGGAAGAGAAGGAGGCGCTGAACGCCGGCCGGCCTCCCTCCGAGCCGGACCGCGCCCCCAACCTCAACGTGTGCGACGACGAAGGCACGTACGGACACTTGAAGGGCAGCTCGCACGGCTTCAACGCCCTCACCTTCAGCACCGGGGACGGCGGCGTCCAGTTGATCATGTCGCTCACGCTGGCCACCGAGCACAACGATCCGGCCATCGACCTTCTGGCCAAGAAGGCGGCAGAAGCGGTCCTCTGCCCCGAGAAGTAGCGCACCACCGCGCCGCGCGCCTTCATGTCCTCGCACTGGAGGCGCCGCGCGCGTACTCCTCGATGGCGTGTGCGATCCAGCCGGCGCTGCGAGCGATCACGAAGACGGCCTCCCCCGCCCCGTTGGCCAGGTCATGTGCGAAACACAGCGCCCCGAGCGCGAACTCGACGTTGGGGTGCAGCTGACGCCGCTCGATCACCAGGTCGAGGGTGGCCCGGACGATGTCGAGCCGCTCGGGCCTGGCCGACGATTCGGCGAGCATGGCCAGCAGCAGCGCGCCCGCGTGACGCCGCCGGTCCGTGGCTATCCGGCGGCGTACGACCTGGCGATCCGCGCGCCGAGATCGGCACCGTAGTTCTGGTGGTAGACCTGGGCGGAGCAGTAGACCGGACCCCCTTGCCGGACCAGGCCGGCGGTCCAGGTGGCGGCGTTCTCCACACCCGGGTCGCTCACCTGCAGGCCCGTGGCCACGATGTCGTCCACGCTGACGTCGACGACATAGTGGCCCACGCCCTTGCGCTCGTACAGGCGCCACTCCAGCGTCGCGCTCCGCGCCCCCGCCAGTTCGCCCGTCAGGTCGACTGTGGCCTTCTGCCACGCGTGGTCGTTGGCGGCGACGTCCTGTTGCCATACCACCTTGCCGTTGAGAAGAAGCTGCTTCACGTGGTAGCCGGCCGGGTTACCAGGGCCACGGCCGTCCCCGTGCCAGAAGCTCACGCTGTACTTGTCGGCGCCCGACGTGAGCTGGACTCGGCGGCTTGCGCTGCACCACATCCCCGCCTTGGTGGTGGTGTTTCCCTGTACGACGAAGCTCAGCCGCCCGTTGCCGGCGCGGGCGAGGTTGTCGTCCGCGGGCCGGGTCCACCCGGCGTCGCGGGACACGAAGGGGAGCTTGTACTGCACCACCCCGGACAGTTCCCCCGTGCGGACGTGCTCAAGGGCCTTCTTGGTGACGGCCTCGACGTAGGCGACCGTCGGTTTCTGGGCGGCGTGGCTCAGCGGGTGGGCGTACGGCATCAGGTAGACATCCGTGCCGGGAAGCCGCTTGGCGAGCTGCTTGACCTGGTACGACAGGCTCCATGTCCACGACGTGTCCCGGTGCGGCTCATCCCGGAAGGGGAAGATCACTCCATCCAGCAACGGGATCTGCTCAGCGATGAACGCGTCGGTGAACTGGCTGTAATAGACCGTGGGGACGAACTTCAACGAGGGGTTGACCGGCCTGGCGGCCGCGCGCATCTGCCTGACGTACTCGGGGGTGAACGTCCTGAGGTCGTGGCCGTAGTCGTCCACGGTCCAGCCGATCAGGTTCGGGTGGGTTCTGGAGAGGGTGGCGATCTCGCGCGCCCACGCCACGTAGTCGTGCTTGTACGGCCGGGAGACGCAACAGACGGCCTGGCTCGGCGCGTACACCAGCACCCAGACGTCGATTCCGGCGGCGGCCGCCGGGAGGAACTCCTGACGCAGGTCCTCCCAGTGCACGTTGTCGCCGGCCATCGGGTAGACGTAGGTGTTGGCCTTGAGGGCTTTCAACCCCGCGATCATCACTTTGGTGTCGACGTGCCTGATCCCGTCGGCCCGCGGCTCCTCTTCCCGTATGAGGTTTCCTGCGGTCCCCACACTGGGCGCCTGAGCGTGAGCCACACCGGGGAGCATCGACAGCAGCAACGCGACGACCATCACGAACACAGAACGGGACACCAGGTTCCCTTCACCAAGATCCGTAGAGAACGCGGTCAGCATAGGAGGCGCCGGTATACCGCCGGTATGCCGTGCCGCCTCGACAGACAGCGGGCAGCCCTGACGGGCATCATCACTCATCAGATGCTTGGGCTCGCCTGGCGGCCGGGGCCTGCTACCGGGCGCTCCGATACGATGCCGAGCAGATCGTCGTGGGACGAGCTCTCGTTCCCGTACGCCACATCGATGGCGATCGACGTGCCGACCTCCAACTCGCCCTTGCGCACGAAGGGCACCCCTCCGGGGACGACTACCACGCTGGCCGCGCGAACACCGTGAGGCCGGCGGCGATGATGTCGATGAGCCGATCGAGGATCTTCGGATACAGGTCGGGACTGGCCAGACGGTCCCGATGCAAGGGCATCAAGAGGACGGTCTGCAGAAACCCGACGATCAACGCCGGGTCGTCGTCGACGAGGTCATCACCGTGTTCGGCCAGGAAGGCCGCCAGCGCGGTGACCGGATTGTCCGGCGCCGAGGTCACACGCTCCGGGTTCAGCCTCCTGACCAGCGGCCTCCATCTACACGGAACCCGCGCTCGTCGATCCGATGCGCATCTAGGATCGCACGCCCGGCCGACCCATCGGACGGTTGCTCCTGCAAGGGAGGCGCCTGGCGCGCTCAGTCTGGTGTGGCCATGCCTTGGTGCGGTGAGTCCCGCTCGGCTGTGACGAGTTCGAACCAGGCGATTTTGCCGGTGGCGCCCCCGCAGCACACCAGTCGGTCCAGCAGCGGGTTGTGGCGCGGTGGGGAGGGAACGGGCGGGCCCTGAGGGCTGAGGTCCTCCACCTCGCCCCGCAAGAGACCGTCCTCCACCCACAGGGCGAGCCTGATCTTTGCCGTGGCGTCCCGCAAGGCGTCGCCGATCAACTCGCAGACCAGTACGTCAACAACCTCGACGTGCTCCTCCAACCCCCACGCGGCCAAGCGGACGGCGGTCATCCGCCGCGCGCTGGGCACGGCCGAAGGCCGTGGCGACAGCAGCCACGTGACGGCGCGATCCCGCCTCGCCCACCGGGCGCGCGCGACCAGGCCATCCCTCAGGGCCAGGAGCCCGTTCCAGGACAGGATCCATAGTGTGGGCCGATCCGGCTCGGCCCGGTGCACGACTTGCGTCTGCGATATGGCTGGCACTGATATCCCTCCCCCGTGCTGCACATCTGTTCAGAGCACATATTCAGCATGCTCGGACGCGCAAATCGCCGAGAGGGGATAAATCCCCATGTAGGTACCTGTTTGCCCCATGGCGCACGGGGCCTAGGGAGTGCGGATGACAGGTGCCCGAGGCGGGCGTGAACAGGCAAAGGCGCTAATAAAAGGGAGGAGATAGTTCTTGCCCCGCAGAGCCGAATGAGCGGAAGCAATCGCCCTATTGCCCCCGGTTGCGGGCAGCACTAATTTAAGCTTGGTTTGCATGGTGATCGTGCTTGTCGGCGGCACGTCCGTTCGGGAGCGGGCGTGTGGGCCTCGCGCTGCTCCACAGACTGTCGCCCTCTCACGCGGGCACGGCACGGTCATGCGAATGACAGAGGCCCCCGGATTTCCTGTGCTGGCAAGCAGCCCGGGGCACAGCCTTATCTGCAGCCGCGCCGTACCGTTGACAGTCGCCGGGTGCGATCAGTTGAGGAATGCCGGGCGGAGCATCGCGAAGGCGCGGTCGACCAGGGTGAGGCGGTCGATGGAGCCGCCGGTGCGCAGCCATTCGCGGGCCACCGCGTCCAGTGCCGCGCCCGCCGCTGCCGCCGCCAGGTCGGCCTCCAGCGGCGGCATCCCGCGATCGGCCAGCGCCTGGATGATCCGGGTGCGAGCCTCGTCGCGTTTCTGCAGGAGCCTGGTGCGCAGCGCGGGCGTGGACTCGATCAGCCGCATCGCGTCGACCTGCGCGTTGATGCGCGACTCCCAGCCGCGCAGCACCGCGTGCAGGCACTGCCACGGCTCCTCCTGCGGTGGCCGGGCGGCGATCTCCTGTGCGACCTGCTCCCCCATCGTCTCGATCTCGCCGAAGACGGCGTCCTCCTTGGTCAGGAAATAGCGGAAGAAGCTGCGTTTCGACATCCCGGCCGCCCTGGCGATGTCGTCGACGGTCGTCTCGTCGAAGCCGCGCTCGGCGAACAACTCCAGCGCCCGCCCGGCCAGCTCGGCGCGTACGGCGCGCCTGGTGCGATCCCGCAGACCTTCCATGCCGTCATCCTACACCGATTGCTATCTGTGTCACTCGGTGTCATATTTGGTCCATCGATCTTAAAGGTGGTGGATCTCATGGACGGCAAGACTGTCCTGGTCACCGGCGGCACCGGTGGCATAGGCAAGGAGACCGCGCGCGGGCTGGCCGCGCGCGGCGCCCGGGTGATCGTGGTCGGCCGCGATCCCGTACGCGCTCAGCGGGCGGCGGACGAGCTCAGTACGGGCGGCGGCCGGGTCGAGGCCCTGGCCGCGGACGTGACCAGGCAGCGCGACCTCGCCGGGCTCGCCGCTCAGGTGGCCGGACGCTGCGACCGGCTGGACGTACTGATCAACAACGTCGGTACGAACCCGCCGCGCCGCACCCTCACAGAAGACGGCGTGGAGGCCACCTTCGCCGCCCACGTGCTCACCCCGTTCACGCTCACCCGCCTCCTGCTGCCCCTGCTCGGCGGCCGGGTCGTCAACATCACCGGAGGCATCCCCGGCGGCCCGATCGAGCTGGACAATTTGCAGGCGGAGCGGCGTTACCTGGGATGGACGTTCAGCCAGTACAACCACACCAAGACGATGCTCATGGCCATGAGCCTGCGCTTCGCCGAGCAGGTGGCCGGCAGCGGCGTCACGATCAACGTCGCCTATCCTGGACACGGCCACACGCCGATGAACCAGTCGATGACGACGACCGGGTTCCCCTACGTGTACCGCCCGATCGTCCCGCTGCTGCGGGCCGTGACGCCGCAGATCTTCGGCGACCTGAGTAAGCCCTCCCGCTCCAGCGTCCACCTCGCCTCCAGCGGCGACGTGGAAGGGGTGACCGGGACGTACTTCAGCAGGAGATGCCGCCGCGCTCCGTGGCCGGCCAGCGCCCTCGACCGGCGCAACCAGGACACGATCTGGGCCCTGTGCGAAGACCTGACCAGAGAAACGGTCTGACGTCCCGCCACACGCGCGCCATACCGTGCCTGTCTGTGCTCGCGGGCATCGGACAGGACCGTCTGCATCGCCGTCGGCGCGGCACTGACGCTGATCGGCGCGGTGATCCACGTCTTCCCCCGCACCACGGCGGCGTACGTCGTGGTCGCGGCCTGCGCGACGGTCCCCCTCCGCCTGTGCCCTGGCCCCGGCAGCCGCACCGCCGTCGGCCATGATGCGGCTGCCGGACCACGAGCGAACCCTGCGAGGACGTTACCCGGTGAAGCGGATCGTGGCGCCCTTGCTGGTGATGGCCAGCACACGGAAGGAAAGGGCGTTCTTGCCATTGATGCGCATGTTGCCGCGAGCGCCTTCGCCCAGGGAGGCCGTTGAGCCGGGCCCTCGCACCACGACCATGTCCTGGTTGAAGATGCCGCCGACGTACTCCTTGGAGACGTACACCCTGGAGAAGCCGTAACGCTTCGCGGAGATGCGGAAGCTCACGGCCTTCGAGAACGTGAACTTGCATTTCCCGTCGTAGCAGCCGCGGTAGCTCGGCTTGGCCGCGGCGGCGGCGGGGGTGGCGGCCACGGCGGGCGTCACGACCATGGCGCACGCGAGGGTCAGGGCGGTGATGGCCTTCCTGTGCATGGTCTTCCCTTTCATCGGGTTATACGGCATTTGCCGCAGAGGGGCGGGACCTTTCTATCGGGTATCCGGCGGGAGGGGTCCCGAAGCCGCGGTACGACACTGGTTCCTGATGTCGTCGGGCGAGCAAAGGGAGCAGAGATGCCAGGCGGACCGACCAGGCGGATGGCGCTGGTGAGCGCGGTGACCGTAGCCGGACTGCTCACCGGCTGCGGCTCCGTACCGGAGGAGACGGCCGCACCCGCCGGCGCCCCGACGACGTCATCGACGTCTCCGGCTCCGTCCTCCCCGCCGGCGACTCCCTCGCCGACGGCGACACCGTTCCCGAAGGCCAAGAACGGCACGAAACTCCGGGCGTGCCGGGACGCGAAGTGCGAGGTGCTCGTCTCGGACGGGCGGACCATCACGCTGGACGCAAGATGGGGCCTGGCGCCGGTCGCGGTCAGCGTCGAGGACGACTCGGTCACCTTCCACGTGGTCACCGCGTCCGGCATGCAGGCCACCATGTCCGAGCAGACGCCGGACCAAGGAGGCCCCAGCACCATCAACGACGTCAGTTTCGAGGTGCTGGCAGTCAAGGGGAAGAAGGCCGTCATCAAGATCACGCACTAGGAGGGCGGGTCACCACGCGTCGCGGACGTACAGCAGGCTGTACCCGACAAGCTCCAGTGCGCGGGATCGTTCGAGGGTGGGCTCCGACGACATGCTTGTCCATGTCCGGAGCGGACACCACCCCCGAATGCAGGAGCGTTTCCCTCATGTCGCGTCTCTCTTCCTCCTCCACGACCCCCCGGCGTATGCGCGTCCTGGCCGCGGCGGCGCTGACGGCCCTGACCGCGATGAGCGTGGCCGCCGCCCCCGCCGCCGCGAGCGGCCTCGACCGCACCGCGAAGGTCACCCAGGACAACCCGGCCGACGAACTGCAGGCCGAACTGGACGAGATGCGCGACGAGGTCAAAGACGCCAAGCGCAACCGCACCAACAACGCCCTGCAGAAGCAGCTGAACACCCTGGTCAAGAAGCACAAGTTCCCCGGGGCGCTGGCCACCGTCCAAGACGGCAAGGGCAGGACCCGCTACTACACCGCCGGCGTCGGCGACCTCAAGACCAAGGCCGAGGTGCCCGTCGACGGACAGGTGCGCATCGCCAGCAACACCAAGACCTTCACCGCCGTCACCGTGCTCCAACTCGTCGGCGAGGGCAAGGTCGAACTGGACGAGCCGATCGAGACCTACCTGCCGAAACTGCTCCGCGGCAAGTCCGGCGACGGCCGCAAAATCACCGTGCGGCAGCTGCTCCAGCACACCAGCGGCCTGCCGAACTACACCCGCTGGATGCCCAACATCCTCGACGTCCGCAACACGTACAGCAGCCCGCGGGACCTGCTGAAGACCGCCTTCGCCCACAAGGCATCCTTCGCACCCGGCACCAAATGGGAGTACAGCAACACCGGCTACATCGTGCTCGGCCTGCTCATCGAGAAGATCGACGGCAAGCCCGTCGGCGAGGCGATCACCGACCGCACCATCAAGCGGATCGGCCTGCGCCACACGTACTGGCCGGGCAAGGGCGTCAAGACGATCCGCGAGCGTCACCCCAAGGGCTACGCCTCCAGGAAGCCCGGCGGCAAGCTCGTCGACATCACCCACCTGGACCCGTCATGGGGCGGCGCGGCCGGCCAGCTCATCGCCACCCCCGGCGACCTCAACCGCTTCTGGCTCGCCCTCATGGACGGCAAGCTCCTCAAGCCCGCGCAGCTCTCGGCCATGAAGAAGACCATGAAGGCACCCGGCTTCCCCGCCGGCTGGGAGTATGGGCTCGGCCTGATGAAGATGCCGCTCAGCTGCGGCGGCACAGCATGGGGCCACGGCGGCGACATCGACGGCTACGAAACCCGCGGCGGCGTCACCGACAAGGGCCGGGCGGCCACCATCGCCGTCACGACCCTGCCCGCCACCGAACCCGCCGCCATGAGCGTCATCAAGGCCGCCGACACCGCCCTGTGCGCCAAGAAGTAACCCACACACAGCCGACCAGCCCCGGGGAGCGTACGCCACCCGGGGCTCGGCAGCGTTGCGTTTCACGGGGCCGTCAGCCACGTGCGTCGGGTGGGTGACCTTGGCCGTGGCCGTGGCCGTGGCCGTGGCCGTGGCCGTGGCCGTGGCCGTGGCCGTAAAGATCATTTCAGGCCCCGCGGAAAGCCGCGGGGTGTCACTCCCACTCGATGGTGCCGGGGGGCTTGCTGGTCACGTCGAGCACCACGCGGTTGACCTCGCGGACCTCGTTGGTGATCCGTGTCGAGATGCGGGACAGCACGTCGAACGGCACCTTCGCCCAGTCGGCCGTCATCGCGTCCTCCGACGTCACCGGGCGCAGCACCACCGGATGCCCGTAGGTGCGCCCGTCGCCCTGCACCCCCACCGAGCGCACGTCGGCCAGCAGCACCACGGGGCACTGCCAGATCTGCCGGTCGAGGCCGGCCCTGGACAGCTCTTCGCGGGCGATCGCGTCGGCCTCGCGCAGCAGCTCAAGGCGCTCGCGCGTCACCTCTCCGACGATGCGGATGCCCAGGCCGGGGCCGGGGAACGGCTGGCGCCAGACCATGGCGGCGGGCAGCCCGAGCTCCTCGCCGGCCCGGCGGACCTCGTCCTTGAACAGCGCCCGCAGCGGCTCCACCAGCGTGAACCGCAGGTCGTCCGGCAGGCCGCCGACGTTGTGGTGGGACTTGATGTTGGCGGTGCCGGTGCCGCCGCCCGACTCGACCACATCGGGGTAGAGCGTGCCCTGGACGAGGAACTCCACGGGCTTGTCGGCCATGATGGCGCGCTGTTCGTCCTCGAAGACGCGGATGAACTCGCGGCCGATGATCTTCCGCTTCTCCTCGGGGTCGGTGACGCCTTCCAGCGCCTTGATGAAGCGGTCGGCGGCGTCGACCACGCGCAGCTTGACGCCGGTGACGGCCACGAAGTCGCGCTCGACCTGCTCGGCCTCGCCCTTGCGCAGCAGGCCGTGGTCGACGAAGACGCAGGTCAGCCGGTCGCCGATGGCGCGCTGCACGATGGCGGCGGCCACCGCGGAGTCGACGCCGCCCGACAGCGCGCAGATCGCGTGGCCGTCGCCGACCTGGCGGCGCACGGCCTCGACGGAGTCTTCGACGATGTTGAGCATGGTCCACGACGGGCGGCAGCCGGCCGCCTCGAGGAAGTGCCTGAGCACCGTCTGCCCGTGCTCGGAGTGGAGCACCTCCGGGTGGAACTGCACGCCGTAGAGGCCCCGCTCGGGGTGCTCGAAGGCGGCGACCGGCGTCTCGCTCGTCGAGGCGGTCACCGTGAACCCCTCGGGGGCGGCGGCCACGCTGTCGCCGTGGGACATCCAGACCTTCTGGGCGCTCGGCAGGCCGGCGAAGATGACGCCCTCGCGGAGCACCTCGAGCGCGGTGCCGCCGTATTCGGCGACGCCCGTGCGGGCCACCTCGCCGCCCAGCGCCTGCGCCATGGCCTGGAAGCCGTAGCAGATGCCGAACGTGGGCACGCCCGTCGCGAACAGCCCGTGCGGCACGGGCGGCGCGCCGTCGGCGTAGACCGACGAGGGGCCGCCGGACAGGATGATCGCTTTCGGGTTCTTCGCCATCATCTCCTCGACGGGCATCGACGAGGGGACGATCTCGGAATAGACGTGGCACTCGCGCACCCGCCTGGCGATGAGCTGCGCATATTGCGCGCCGAAGTCGACCACCAGAACCGTGTCGAATTCAGACACTGAAGACCCTCCAGAAGGCGGAACGCGGTGACTACAGTCTATCGGCCTTGTGCATTACGCCTGGCCTGGCTCCGGCTCTCGTGCTAACACAGAACAATGGATCTTGTCTGGCCGGCGACGACCTGGGCTCTGTGGGTCGCCACGCTGGCCGCCGCCTTCAAGGTGTCCGGTCGCGACAGGACCCCGGATCGGGAGCAGCGTTATCCGGCGCCCGCCCCCGTGGCCGAGCTCTTACGCGGCATGCGGGTGCAGGACGTGTTCCATTCGGCGCTGTTCGAGCTGGCCGGGCGCGGGTGGGCCATCGTGGAGGGCGACCGGCTGTCACTCACGCCGCGGCGGGCGGAGCCTCTCCTGCCGTACGAGCGGTGGGTGCTCGATCAGGTGAGCACCCGGATGGGCGGTGCTCCGCGGGCCCCGGTGATCGCGCTCATGCCCGACGGGCAGGCGCTCGACCGCGAGTTCCTCCCCCTGGTCCGGCAGTGCGCCATCGATCTCGGGCTGGCGCGGCGGCGCTGGTCCAGCATGATCGTTCCGGTGTTGCTGGCGGGCGGGCTGGTGATCCCGTGGTTCGCCACCGTGTCCGCGGCCGGCCTGTCGTGGCCCGGGATGATCGCGACGATGGTGTCATGCGTGGCCGGGCCGGGGCTGCTCATGGCGGGCCGCGGGTTCCTGCTGACTCCCGCCGGACGTGAGGTTGCCGGGCCGGGGCGCGTGGAGGTGAATCCGCAGCAGGAATGGATCTTCACGGGCAGCGGCTGGCGCGGGGTGGAGATCGTGCCGGCGGTCGCCATGGCGCGGGGCCCGAAGCGGCAGGAGATCAGCGGCTATGTCGTCAAGCGCTGGGTCAAGGTCGACACGGACAGCGAGACCAACGTCTACCACATCGCGGTCCACGACGGCAGCTCGGAGAAGGCCATCGCGTTCCGGGTCAAGCAGGGCGTCTACCAGGACGTGCTGCCGGGCGACTCCGTACGCCTGCTGGTCAAGCCGCGCACCGGCGCGGTGGTGCGGGTGCTGGCCCACGAACGTCAGTGGTGAACCGGCAGGTGCCCGCTGAGCAGCGTCTCGGTCTGCAGGCGTAGCCGCGCGGCGTGCTCCGGGTCGGTCAGCAACAGGAACCTCCCGTCACGGATGGCCTCCACCACCAGGCCGGCGACCTCGGACGGCTCGATGCCGCGTTCCGCCGCCCTGCTCACCGCCTCCTGCGCGGCCACCTCGTCCTGGCCGGGCATGGTGGCCAGGCTCGGCGGGCGTAACCGCGCAGAGTCGGCGATGCGCGTCCTGACCGCGCCGGGGCAGAGCGCGGTCACACGGAGCTTGGAGCCCGCATCGGCCAGGTCGTGGGCGAGCGCCTGGGAGGCGGCCAGCGCGGCGTATTTGCCGACCGAGTAGCCGCCCGATCCCGGCGTGGTGAACAGCCCGGCCATGGACACCGTGTTGACGATGTGTCCCTCGGTGTCCTGCTCGATCATGCGCGGCACGAACTCGCGGATGCCGTGCAGCACGCCCCACAGGTTCACGCCGAGCAGCCAGGCGAGGTCCTCCTCGCCGCGCGTCCACAGGTGACCGCCCTGGAAGACGCCCGCGTTGTTGCACAACACGTGTACGGCCCGGAGCTCCCCGAAACACCGGTTGGCCAGGTGGCGTACGGAGGACGCGTCGGACACGTCGGTGATCTGCGTGAGCACCTCGGCGTCGCCCGCCTGCGCGGCCGTCTCCGCGAGCGCCCCGTGGTCGACGTCGGCGAGCATCAGCGTCATGCCCTCGGCCGCGAACCTGAGGGCCAGCGCCCGACCGATGCCGCTGCCCGCACCCGTTATCACGGCGACCTTGCCGGAGAGCTCGCGCACGGACAGACCTCCTCAGCGACCGGCACTGCAGGGTGCTCCGGATCACCAGACGCTACAGGATGGCCCCGATCAAGCCCAGAGGCGGCGAACCGAGATCGAGCAGCGACTTGTGGAAGCGCTGCAGGGTGAAGCCGGCACCCCATCGTTCGCGGGCCTGCTCGCGCAGGTCGCGGATGAGCAGCTTGCCCCACGTGTAGCGGCCGTACGTCGGGTCGAACGACGCCCGTTCCGCCTCCGCCGCCGCGGCGGGACCGGCCAGGTGCGTGTCCGACTCGAACCGCCTGGCGCCCTCTTCGACCGTCATCTGGCCGGTGTGCACGCCGATCGCGCAGGCCAGCCGGGTGACGCGGATCAGCGCCTCCAGCCAGACGCCGATCTCGAAGCGGGGGTCGCCGGCCTCGAAGCCCTCCTCGACGCAGAGTTCCTCAGCGTAGTGGGCCCAGCCCTCGATGAACGCCGATGACTGCAGCAGCCTGCGTACCTCCGACGGCGCCCGCCGCAGCGCCCTGGCATGCGAGAAGTGCCCGGGGGCGACCTCGTGCACGTTGATCGCGGGCAGCGTGGTGCGGCTGAAGACCTCCAGCCACTCCTCCTGGTCCCTCCGCGGCCAGCTCGGGTCGGGCGGCGTGACGTGGTACCAGGACGGGCCCTCGGGCTCGCCGGGCGCGTTCCACGACATCATGGCCATCGCCCAGCGGCGCGACTCGGGCGCCGGCCCGACCAGGCACTCGCCGTCGTGGTAGGGCACGAGGTCCTTCTCGCGGGTGAACGCGATGGCCTTCTCCGTGCCGATCCTGGCCGCCTCGATCACGCCGTCGGCGTCGGGGTGGTCCTTGACCAGCTCGCGTACGACGTCGAGCGGCGGGCGGCCCTGCTCCCCCAGCTTGGCGCAGGACTCGGCGAGCAGCGCCATGAGCCGGTCGCGCTCGGCGTCGGCCCGCTCCGCCAGGCCGCCCAGGTCGACGGGGAGCCCTTCGGCCGTGCCCATGAGCCTGGCCAGGGCCTCGCCGCCGAGCGCCGCGTCGGGGTCGCCCTCGTCCGCCGCCCTCTCGATGTGGGCGACGAACCTGCCGTGCGCTTCCAGCGCGGCCTCGTCCGTGACCCCGGCGGCCAGGCCCCTGGCGGTGCTCACCAGGGATTTCGCGACGGGGGCCGGGACCTGGTCGAGCGCGTCGAGCGCGTGGCCCACGGCCTCGGGCCAGAGCGCGAGGTGGGCCGCCTTGGCCGCGGCGCGGTCGCCGGCCGGAGCGTAGTCGCGGTCGTAGCAGGCCAGGTCGAGGTTGGACAGGTGGAGCAGGGGGTTCCTGCGGTGCAGGGCCAGCTCGCCGAGCTGGGTGCGCAGGCTCTCCTCGAACACCTCCAGGTGCCTGGCGTCGTGCGGGTCGGCGGGCGCGGCTCCCTCGCCGAGCCGGGCCAGTCCGGCGCGTACGCCGTCGGGCGACAGGTCCTGGATCCGGCCGTCGTACTCGTGCCTGCCGCCGCCCTCGCGCGCCTCGGGCAGGATCAAGTCGGCGACGGCTCTCAACCTGGCGTCAAGTTCGGTCATGCCGCCGACGCTAGCGCACCCACTTTGCACAAATTAATGGCGCGCGTCCCAGTAAGCCGGAATGCGAAACTGATCCGTATGGCCCTCAAGATCACGACGCTCGCGGAGCGTCCGGAGTTCGCGTCGACGTTGTGGGACATGGACCATACGTGGCAGGAGTTCATGCTCAACGACCCGATCGCCGACCTGTTCTACTCGGTCGCCACCACCACCTACGCCGACTACGTGCTCGTGGCCGACGACGACGCCGAGCCCGGCAGGCTGGTGGCGCGGGCGTGCATGATCCCGTTCGTGGCGAACGGGTCCGAGCTGCCCGACGACGGCTGGGACAGCGTGATCCGCTCGGGCCGGCTGGCGCGCGAACGCGGCACCCCGCCCGACGCCGTCTCCGCCCTGGAGATCACCGTGCGGCGCGACCTGCAGGGGACGGGGCTCTCCTCGAAGCTCCTGGCGGCGATGCGCCGCCACGCCGCCGGCCACGGCTTCGGCGAGCTCGTCGCGCCGGTCAGGCCCAACACCAAGCATCTCGAACCCCACACCCCCATGAGCGAGTACGCCTTCCGCACCCGCCCCGACGGCCTGCCCCATGACGCCTGGCTACGGGTGCACGTGCGGGCCGGCGGGAAGATCGTCAAGGTGGCGCCGCGCTCGATGGTGATCGCAGGCACGCTCGCGGAGTGGCGAGGGTGGACCGGCCTGCCGTTCGACCGTACTGGGGCCGTCGAGGTGCCGGGGGCGCTCAATCCCGTGCACTGCGACGTGGAGCACGACCACGCCGTCTATGTGGAGCCGAACGTCTGGGTCAGCCATCCGCTGTAGCCGGGTCAGGGCGGACGCGTACGCGCGCCGGGGGGATCGGTCGTCAACCGCACCCTTGCCGATCTCGAGGACCGCCCTCCGGCGTGACGATGGGGAACGGCGACCCCTGCTCGTCGCGGAAGTCCTCGGGGGAGGCGGCGCCTCCGGACGCCATGTGCCGGAAGGAAGAAGATTCGGTATCGCTACCGACCGGTAGTTTTTGCCGATGCTTGGCATGGGGACACAATTCTTCCATGGCATCCATCGCTCCGCTCCGACCCGGAGATCCGCCACGGCTGGGCGGCCTGGATCTCACCGGCAGGCTAGGCGAGGGCGGCCAGGGCGTCGTCTACCTCGCCAGCGACCCGTCGGGCACACGCGTGGCCGTCAAGTGGATGCGTCCCGACCTGTCGGGCGACCAGGTGAGCGTCGAGCGGTTCCTGCGCGAGGTCGAGGTGGCCCAGCAGGTCGCGCCGTTCTGCACCGCCGCCGTCCTGGGCACCGGCGTCGAGCAGGACCGCCCCTACATCATCAGCGAGTTCATCGAGGGGCCGTCGCTGCACCAGGTCGTGATGGAGGAAGGGCCGCGCGCGGGCTCCGTCCTGCACCGGCTGGCCATCGGCACCGCCACCGCCCTGGCCGCCATCCACCAGGCCGGCATCGTGCACCGCGACTTCAAGCCCGCCAACGTGATCATCGGCGCCGACGGGCCCAGAGTGATCGACTTCGGCATCGCGCGGGCGCTGAACGCCACCGCGACGATCACCGGCACGGTCGTGGGCACGCCCGCGTACATGGCGCCCGAACAGATCATGGGCCACACCGCAGGGCCGGCCGCCGACATGTTCTCGTGGGCCAGCACGATGGTCTTCGCCGCCTCCGCCCGGGCTCCGTTCGGCAGCGACACGATGCCCGCGGTGATCAACCGCGTGCTCAACCAGCATCCCGACCTGGGCATGCTCGACGGCCAGCTGCGCGACGTGGTGGTCGCGTGCCTGGTCAAGGACCCCGCGCAGCGGCCGACCGCCGAGCAAGTCATCATGCGGCTGCTGCAGCGCCCCGCGCCCAACGCCGGCATCCTCGCCGAGGCCGCCGCGGAGGCCGCGCCCCAGGCGCCCTTCGCCCATCACCCAGGACAACCGCCGGGGCCGCACTCGGGCCCGCACTCAGGCCCGCACTCGGGGCCGCCTTTCGGCGGGCCGCACGGCCCAGTCGCGCCGCCGGGGCCGCACGCCGCCACGGTCCCGCCCCCGCCCCCGGCCTCTCCCGGGCCCTGGCCGCTGCCGGGGCACGGGCAGCCCACCCATCAGCAGTACGCCCCGCAGCCGCAGCGCAGGAACAGAACCCCGCTGATCGTCGGCGTCACGGTGACGGTCGCCCTGCTGCTGCTCGCCGGGGTGGTCGTGACCATCCAGGTCAACCAGGCCTCGCTCGCCGAGCCGTCCCGCACCAGGACCCCCGGGCCGTCTCGGACCACCGCGACGCGCGACCCGTCGCCGGGCACCACGCGGGCCGCCGTGCCGCCCACCGGCACGAGGACGCGACTTCCCGGCGGCGAGATCCACCTGTACGAGAATCCCGCCGACGCGATCTTCCTGACCTCCTACGAGATCAAGGACGAGAAGAAGGACGACTGGATCGACTACGCCAGGGGCTCCCTGCACGGCTCGTTCACGAAGTACGCCGGCAACTGGGAGTCGATGGTCTCGCCCGACGGCCGCTACCTCGCGCACCGGGGCAGGAGCTACAGCTCCGACGACTTCGACTTCATCGTCATCACCGACCAGGACTCCGGCGAGCGCTCCACGATCAAGACCGTGAAGGACCCCCTGATCAGCACCATCAGGGCCTGGTCGAAAGACGGCGAGCGCATCCTGCTGAACATCGAGAAGAAGAACGGCGACGACTGGCTCCACCTGGGCTTCGCCATCATCGACGTGGCCACGAAGAAGGTCACCACCATCGACGTGGCCGACACCTCGATCCGCGAGACCGCCTTCGGCTTCGACGGCGCCGACGAGGGCACGGTCAACGTCTATGGGAACGAGAAGAACCTGGGCCTGCGCTTCTTCGACGCCCAGGGCAAGGCCACCCGCTCGTTCCCCGGCATCGGCACGATGTCGGCCGGCACGCAGGACATCTTCTCGCCCTCGGGCGGCGCGTTCGTCACCGACTGCCCCAACGGCGGCGGCGGGGACCACTGCATCTGGGACTCGGAGTCGGGCGAGCGCCTGCGCAAGTTCTCCTCCGACTGCGACAAGGTGCTCGGCTTCTACGACGAGAACCACCTCTACTGCTGGGAGCAGGACAACGGCCCCAACGACGAGGTCCAGGTGATCGACTTCAGCGGCAAACTGCTGCGCAAGCTGCTGGAAGTGCCCGACGACATCAACTTCAGCCCAGCGTTCACCATCAATCCGGACAAAGTTTCCTGAACCATCCTGCCCGCACACCCGTGATGGAGGGCATGAAGACGCTGATCCGCACAGCCGTGACCGCCACGGCGCTGGCGGCGGTGGCAGCCGCCTGCGCCTCTTCGCCGGAAGGGGCGCAGCCCCGGAAGACGAGCCTGGGCTCCGTCCGCCTGGTGGCCTACACCGGATGCGACGACCTGCTCGCGGGCCTGCGCGAGAGGGCCGCCCAGAACGTCGGCCCGTACGGCTTCGGCACCGTCATGCCCATGACCGCCAGGGCGGAGGCGAGGGCCGACACCGGAGCCGACACCGGCGGCGCCCCCGAGCACTCCACGACCAACGTGCACGAGGCGGGGGTGGACGAGCCCGACCTGGTCAAGACGGACGGCGACCGGCTCGTCACGGTCACGGACGGCACCCTGCGGGTCATCGACACCGCCACGAAGAAAGTCACCGAGTCCCTCGACCTGACCGACGGCGACGGGCCCCGCGTCCCCGCCGACCTGCTGATCTCCGGGGACCGCGCGCTGGTCATGCTGCGCGGCGGCGGCGCCGTGTACCGCTCCTTCGGGCCGCCGCGCGACACCCGGTACGTGCTGGTCGACCTGGCCGGCGAGCCCAAGGTGCTGAGCACGGTCGAGCCGCAGGGCACGTACGTCGACGCCAGGATGGCCGGGTCGACGGTCAGGCTCGTCACCCGCAGCCAGCCGGACATCACCTTCCCCCAGGTCAGGTCGGTGATCCCGGAGGCCGAGCGCATCAAGCGGAACCAGGAGGCCGTGCGGAAGGCGCCGGCCGAGGCATGGCTGCCCAAGATCAAGATTACGGACGCGTCGGGATCGGCCACGGAGACCACCGTCGCGTGCGCCCGGGTCAGCCACCCCGCCGACTACACCGGCACCTCCATGCTGACCGTGCACACCATCGACCTGGCCAAGGGCGTCACCGCGGCGGGCACCGACCCGATCGCCCTGGCAGCCGACGGCGACATCGTGTACGGCACGGGCGGCAGCCTCTACGTGGCCAGCAACCCGCACTGGTGGGGCATGCCGGCCCGCCCGCTGCCCGTCGCCC
>NZ_SMKP01000173.1:0-24176 GCF_004349015.1 Nonomuraea diastatica | reverse complement strand
GGGGAGCGCCGGGCGGGGCCTGACGCGCACCGGGCCACGGCTGCTGCTGGGGGTGCTGCGGCGGCTGATGGTGTCCTGGCGGGTAGCCCATGGTGGCTCCTGTCGCGTGGCTGCGCGATCAGGGTTCACGTACGGTCAATCCAGCGGCACGGCGTCCCCCGATCGCTTGACGTGCACATGGCACTTTAGCCACATTCTTCACACAGTGAGTACTTCACGCGGGAACCGGGAGGTCCTCCCGTGCCGGCTCCTCGCGGCGAGGCAGCAGCGCCAACGCGGCCACCAGGGCGAGCGCCGACAGCACGGTCGAACCGAGCAACGCCGCCCGATACCCCGAGACGAGCGCCTCCAGCGCGGCCGAGCCGCCGGAAACGGCGGCGGCGACGGTGACCAGCCCCGCGATGCCGACCGAGATGCCCACCTGCGTGGTCACGTTGAACAGCCCGACACCATCCCCGACTCCGACGGCGACGCCTCCGACGTGGCGGCGACGGCGGCCGCGCCCACGAGGAGGCCGAAGCCGAAGGTCCATCCGACGGTGCCACCCAAGGTCGAATACCGGGCCACGCCCCATGGCGCTGGAGTTGTACGAAGCCATGCTGACGCTCACCGACTGGTCACGCTGGCACAGCGCCTGCGTCGCCGCCTCCCGGGAACGCTACGACGCCCGCCAGGCCGACTGACCGCGGCGCAAGGAGCCCGCGACCGGGCTAGGGGTAGCTTTCGCCGGCGACCGGCCCCTTGCCCCGCAGCAGCGTCGGCACGGTGACCAGGTGGTAACCGCGCTTCTTCAGCTCTTTGACGATGCCCGGCAGGGCCTTCGCCGTCGCCGGGACCACGTCGTGGAGCAGAAGCACGCCGTCGCGCTTGGCCAGCCTCAGCACGGCCGCCCTGATCTTCTTCGGGTCACGCAGTTTCCAGTCGAGCGTCGTGCCCGTCCATAACACCTGCGCGAGGTCCGTCTGGGCGGCCAGCGCCAGCACCCGGTCGTCGGTGTGCCCGTAGGGCGGGCGGAACAGCTTGGGCCGGTGCCCCGTGGCCTTCTCGATCACCCGCTGGCCGAGCTTGAGCTCGTCGAGGATCCTGTCGTCGTGGTAGTAGGGCAGCGAGATGTGGGCGTAGGTGTGGTTGCCGATCGCGTGCCCCTGCGCCAGCACCTGCCCGGCGATCTTCGGGCGTTTCTCCACCTGCTTGCCCACCAGGAAGAAGGTGGCCTTCGCGCCCGTCTTCCTGAGCGTCTTGAGCACGGTGGGCGTGGTCGCGCCCGGCCCGTCGTCGAACGTCAGCGCCACGCACTTGACCCGTTTGCAGTCGACGGCCGCCTGAGCCGGAAGCGAGGCCGTGGAGGCCAGGGCCAGCGAGGCAGCGAGCAGGGATCGGATCACCACAGGAGACAGCCTAGAGCCATTGCCGCCCCCGGAAGTGCCGCCCGCACATCACTTTCCGGGCACTGTCCTCATACGAGCCGGGCACGCAGGAACAGCGAGACGCCCTTGCGCGAGCCCACCGGCAGATACCTCTCGGCGCGGACGACCGCCGACAGGCCGGCGTTGATGAGGAACGGCGTCCTCTTCAGGTCGCTGCCCGCGGACCGGCGCCGGTGCCGCAGCACGAGCGGGCGCAGCAGGACGTTCCAGCTCCAGACCCGGTCGACGGTCAGCCCTGACCTGCGCACCACGCTGATCAGCGACTCGCGGCCATAACGCCGTACGTGGCCGACGGCGTGGTCGTGTGCCGACCACAGTGCCATGTCGCTCGGCACCGCGATCAGCGCGTGCCCGCCGGGCGCCAGCACCCTGGCGATCTCCTCGGTGACCAGGTGGTCCTCGCGGATGTGCTCCAGCACGTCGAACGCGGTCACCAGGCCCATGCTGCCCGACGCGAACGGCAACGCCCTGGCGTCGGCGTGCACGGCCCTGAGCCCGCGCTCCCTGGCCAGTTCGACCGCCGTCTCGCTGTAGTCGGTCGCGGTGGCGTCCCAGCCGGCCTCGACCAGCACCCGGGTGTTGCCGCCGCCGGCGGCGCCGATGTCCAGCGCCCGCTTCACCGGGGTGCGCTGCCGGCCGAGCTCGCGCAGCTGCCTGCGGAGGATGGCCCGGCGCTCGCGATACCACCAGTGGGCGTCCTCGAGCTCGATCAGGCGGCGGATCTCAGTCGTCTCCATCGATCATTTCCTCGGGAAGACCCAGCGGTCCAGGGCCGTGAAGCGGATCAGGGTGAGCAGGCAGTACGTGGCGACGACCACGCCCACCTCGGCCAGCGGCCCGGAGCCTGCGGGCACCTTGAGCACGGCCACGGTGGTGAGGGCATAGTTCGCCAGGAAGAGCAGAAATGCTCGGAAATGCACGGTGCTGCGTTTCCTGAAGGTCCATCGGCGGTTGGCCTCGATGTTGATGAACCCCGTGAGGACGAGCGCGCCGAGATTCGTCATGGCCGGTGACCATATATCGCGCAGGGGGAGATATATGAGTGTGTACAGGATCACGGAAAAGACGCCTATCGCCGCGAACGACAGGAATTTCGCCAGGGTCACCGCCCGGGGCCGGGTGACCACCGCGTCCGGATGCGTGGGCCTCGGCTCGGACCGCCGCACCGCGACCGAGGCCCGGCCCGTCGACATCGACCAGGCGACCCTGGCGAGCCCCTTCAGATCGTCGACCGCGGTCTTCACCACGCGCACGCGCGAATCGGTGTCCTCGATCCAGTCGACCGGCACCTCGTGCACGCGCAGCCCGTTGTGCTCGGCCAGCAGCAGCAGTTCGGTGTCGAAGAACCACGCGTCGTCCTCGACCTTGTCCATCAGGGGCCTGACCACGTCGGTCCTGGCCGCCTTGAAACCGCACTGGGCGTCGCTGAACCGGACGCCGAAGCCGTACCTGAGCAGGGCGTTGTAGGCGCGCGACACGACCTCGCGGCGCAGCGAACGGCGGGTGCGCGCGCTGTGCGCCAGCCGCGTGCCGATGGCGATCTCCGAATGCCCGCTGGCCACCGACGCCACCAGCGGGAACAGGGCGTCGAGATCGGTGGACAGGTCGACGTCCATGTACGCCACGATGTCGGCGGGACTGTCGCGCCAGGCCGCCCGCAGCGCCGCGCCCCTGCCCCTGATGTCGAGCCGGCGGGCGTGCACCAGCTCGAACTCCCCGGCCAGCGCGGTGGCGATCGCCCAGGTGCCGTCGGTGCTGCCGTTGTCCACGATCGTGATGCGCCACGGCAGCGGGAAACGCTCATCGAGGAACGCGGCCAGCGTGCGCACGCAGCCGGGCAGGGCGCGCTCCTCGTTGAGGACGGGGATGACGATGTCCACCCACGCCAGCCGGTTGGCGGCGTCATCGGCCAGGCGGGGGCGCGGCTCCAGGGCGGCACGCGTGTCCATCAGAGCCTCCTGAGGGGACCGTCGCCTACCGGGAGCGGGTGGGGCGCCAAGGCCCGAGCGTGCAGTGGCAGAACTCCTGACATTGTCGCCACCTCCGGATAGGATTAACTTTGTGCTTTCGCACATCGGTCAGGGCTTGGCCGTCGTCTCTCGCGCAAGCGGGGCGAGAAGCCGCTCCCTTCAAGGAGCGGAGGAGTCACAGAATCCCCATCTGTAGCTCGTGGCCGTGGCTCCACGAAAATTGTGCTGGGGATGTCGAGCAGGACGGGCGCGCTTTCTTCTCATCGTTCCGTGAAAGGGGATTATCTTTACCCTCAGAAGAGCTCGTAGACCGAGGAACTCCCGTTCCGGAAGCGCAGCCGGGCGAATCTCTCCAGCTTCGGATTCCTGCCGGTGAAAAGCCATTTGACGCCATATTTCTGGGCGAGGTGCCGCACGTTCTCCGCCGTCGGCCGCCGGAACACCACGTCGTTCGCCGCCAGCCGCGCCGGATCGGCGAACGGCACGTCGAGGTAGGACGCCCTGAACAGCGGCGTCCGCGACAGCGTGCTCTCGGCGTACGCCCACCCCTCTACCAGCACCCGCCGCTCCGTGAACCCGGCCACCCAGTAGTGCCTGCTGTCGCACGGCGACTCCCTGATCGGGCGGCAGTGCAGGTCGGTGGCCACCACGTCGCCCGGCGACGAATGATCGCGCAACCACCGGCCCGCCTCCATCGCCCCGTCGGGAATCTCCCGCTTCCGCTCACCCTCCTTGGGGGTGACGTGCGCGGCCACGTCGCGCACCGACTCCGGCAGCGCGTACCCCGTGAGCAGCGCCACCACCGCCAGCCCGAACCCCCGCCGCCACAACAGCAGCGCCGCAGCCGCGAGCATCGTGTACGGCACCACCACCGCCGCCAGCACATCGCCCGCGACGTCGCGCGCCGAGGCCAGCAGGGCGGCCCCCGCGCCCATCCCCACCAGGCAGGCCACGATCGGCCACGGCACCCGCCGCGCCGCCAGCACCCCGCACACGGCGGCGACCGACAGGTAGGGACGCGCGCCTTCGAGGAAGTACAGCTGCGACAACGACGGATGCCCGAACACCACGGCCGCGCCGACGCCCGCCGCCCCGATGCCCAGCATCAGCAACATCGGCGGCTCCAGCGCCCGCCGCCCCAGCGCCGCCGCCCCGCCCCACACGCACGCCAGGCAGAACAGGTGTACGGCCGTCAGCACCACCAGCGGCCCCGCGGGCACGGACGCCAGCTCCGGCATCTCGATGCCCGCCACCGAGCCCCAGAGCGAGCGCATCGTGGCGAACGGCGCGACCGTCGTGCCCTGGGCGCCGCGCCCGAACACCACGAACTGCGCGATCAGCAGGCACACCAGCGTGAGACCCGCGGCCGCCGGCCACTCGGCGCGCACCCGCCGCTCCACCACCCCGCGTACGGCCACCACGAGCAGCAGCCCCGCCAGCAGCAACGGCAGGAACGTGGCCTTCGACCCGGTCAGCGCGAGCAACAGGACGGCGAGCGCCGCCCAGCTCCGCCGTCCGCCGGCCAGCATCAGCACCACGGGCGCGAACAGCAGCGCCCCGAACGTCTGCGTGGGGCTCGCCCACGAGGTGAACATCGACCGCGACGTGAAGCTCACGCCCTCCTGCAACGCCGGGCTGAACAGGAAGTACGTGACCCCCACCGCCGCGACCCCCGCACCCCAGCGCCCGCCGAGCCGGCGCCCGAGCACCGCGACCAGCACGACCATCGCCACCATCATCGGCAGCGTGGACAGCCGGTAGACCAGCGTCACCGGCTCGATCCCGGTGACCCAGCTCGTCGCCGCCATGTCGGCGTAGACGAACCAGTGGTAGGAGAGCCGCTCGCCCAGCACCGACGGCAGCGTGGGCGGCACGTGGTGCTTGATCTCGCCGACCAGCGCCAGGTGGTAGGGCATGTCGACGTACGCGCTGGAGACCGGGTGGCGGTAGAGCGAGATCACGCACCACGCCACCAGGTAGCCGACCACCGCGGCGAGCGCCCAGGCGCACCACCCTGGCGCGCGCTCCCGGCCGGGCGCCCCACGCCAGTGCCGCCACAGGCGCGGCACGCAGAGGAACGTGCACACCACGGCCACGGGCGGCGCCAGCACCAGCAGCGGCAGCCCCGCGGCCCGGGCCGGGATGTACGCCAGCACCTCGACCGCGTATCCCAGTGCCAGCCCGGCCGCGAGGTCCTCCGCCAGCGTCCGGCCGCCCCCGGTCAGCGCCCGCCACACCAGCGTCCCCGGCAGCGCCACGCCGGCACCGATGTACGCCGCGAAGGCCGCCAGGTCACGGGCGGGAACGCCGCACCACAACAGCGCGGCCACCGTGCCCGCGCCCACCAGCAGGGCAGGCGCCCAACCCGGGCCCGGACCGCGCCCCGGCGACCCCGGAGGGCGGACATGCGTGCTCTCGGGCGCCGCCAGCGTCATCGGGTCACGGTCACCAGTCGGGTGAACTCGGTGGGCAGGTCGACGCCGTCCCACACGCGGTGGAAGCTCAGCGCGCCGCCGACGGGCACCATCCGGTCGACCCCGCGCCCGGCCAGCTCTCTGGCCAGCTCGTCCAGCTCGGCACCGGCGAACCCGAAATGTGTCATCGTCTGGTCTCGCCGCTCGACCAGCGCGCACAGCTCCGCCAGCGCGCCGATCCTGGCGTGCGTGAACGTCCCCGCCCCCAGCCACCGCCTGGGAGGCGCGGCGCCCTCGGCCAGCGTCACGTCCGCCAGCGCGTTGCCCCGGAACTCCACCCGCTCCGCCACCCCGTCGGCGGACAGCCCGTAGGCGGCGACCCGCTTCTCCACGGCCATCGCCGCATCGACCCCCCACCCGCGCTCGCCCAGCACCCGCGCGACGTGATCGGCGAAGTCGGCCCGCGCCGTGTCGCAGTCGCTCGCCGTCCCCACCCAGAACACGGTCCGGGGGGACGAGCAGGCCGCCTGGTCGAACCAGTAGGCGTCGTTGACGAACCCCTCGGCCGCGCTGACCCGCGCCGCCCCCGGCGCGCCCGACCACGCCGCCGCCCGGATCACCGCGAACGACGACCGGTCGGGGAAGACCAGGTCACGGGCGTGCGTGGCGAGCGCGTGCCGCCGCAGCGCATTCACGGTGTCGTCGCCTCCCCACACCACCCGCAGGTCGCAGGCGGCGCAGAGCGCGGCCGTCACGGCGTCGTCGCGGTCGTAGGAGACGATCCGCTGGGTGGCGCCGATCACCGGGTCGGCCTCGGCGAGCGCCTCGTGCAGCGTGTCGAGGATGACTCCGGCCACCGGGCCCGAGCGCGGCGAGAGACGCACGATGTTGCGGTTTCCCATCAGGGCCGACAGCGCCCACGAGTAGACGAAGACGGTGTCGACGTTCGCGGGAGGGACGTGGAAGACCAGGCCGCGCGGGACGTGTATGTGCTCGCCGCCCAGCCCCTCCACCGTGCGGGCCAGCTCGCTGGGCCGCAGGAAGAAGCCGAGCGAGCCGAGCTCGGGATGCCGGCGCGCCAGCGCGGGCCGCAGCAGCCGCCTGCCGAACGCGGTGAGGAACGCGCGGACCCGCTCGTCGCCCGTCTCCAGTCGGCCGCGCATCTGCCCGAGCAGCACCTCGACGGGCACTCCCTCGATGGGCGGCGCGGCGACGGGGAACCTGACCGTCACCTCCGAGCCCGGCATCAGCCGCCCCGCCCGAAGGTGTCGCTGCAGCCGCGCGCCTCGGCCCGCGGCAACCTGCCCAGCACCTCGAACCGCCGTCCCGGCAGGCACCCGTCGTCGACGCCGAGCACCACGCCCATGTCCTCCGTCAGCAGGACATGCCCCGGATAGGACGTCGGCAGCGTGCTGACCACCTCGATCAGCCCCGGCACGCCGGGCGGCGCCTCCTGCCAGGTCTCCGGGTCGCGGATCACGACATCGGCGAAATCGGGGCAGTAGAGCCCGTCGCCGTCCGGCCCCTCCAGGAACACGGTGCCGATCTGCTCGACCATCCCGTAGAAGTTGTACACGCTGCTGAGCCCGCACTCGTCCGCCAGCCGCCGCCGGAACTCGGCGTTGTCCACCGCCTGCTCGGCAAGCCGCTTCCAGCCGCCCGAGTGGATCAGCACGCCCTGCGACAGGTCCGCGCCGAGACCGCGCAGGTAGAGCCAGACCATGAACGTGAACCCGAAGATCAGGAACCGTGCGCGGCCGTGCCGCGCCAGGAACCCCTTGACCGCCTCCGCGTCCACCCGGCCACGCTCGTCGAGCACGAACGTGTGGTCCCTGCCGAAGTTCATCATCCCGAGCACGCCGGCGCCGCGCGCGCTCAGCGCCGGGTCACGCACCACGGAACGGCTGTCGACCACCAGCATCGGCAGCCGCCGCTCGCCCAGCACCCCCCTGAACGTCGCCGCCAGCATCCGGGTCTGCGCGGCCGCCGCCACGCGGTCGAGGAACACCCGGCTCGGCCGCTGCCCGGTCGTGCCGCTGGACGTCAGCACCCTGAACACCTGGTCTTCGCGTATGCTGCGCAACTCGTGCGTTTTGAACAGCCGCACCGGCAGCCACGGCAGGTCGGCCACCCGCTCGAAGGGAGGCCGCGCGCCGATCGCGTCGAGAATCCTGTCGTAGGGCGGGCACGCCCGCCGGTGCCGCTCGGTCAGCGCCGCCAGCGCCGGCGCCAGCACCGCCTCCCGCTCGGCCGCGCCCAACGTGAACAGGCCCGAGGTCATGCGTGGGACTCCAGCGCGCGGTAGTCGATCTTGCCATTCGCCAGGAGGGGGAGCCGGTCGACGCTGCGGACGTCGAACCCGCTCCAGTGCACGCGCAACTCCGCGCCGAGCCGCCGGGCCAGCCCCGCGCAGCCGGCCGCGTCGAGCCCTTCTGTCCACACCGTGACCCGGTCGTCGCCGCTGGTGGCCGCCGCCGGGCCGGAGGCGGGCAGCAGGCGCTCGACGTCGTCGAGGTTGACCCGCACGCCGAAGATCTTGGCGATGCGCTTGAGCCGCCCGGTGATGTGGAGGAAGCCCTCGGGGTCGAGCCGGCCGAGGTCGCCCGTGCGCAGCACCCCGCCGAGGTCGTCGCCCCTGGCCAGGTCGGCGGCGGTCTCCGCGTAGCCCATCATGACGTTGGGCCCGTGGTAGACGACCTCTCCTTCGTCGATGGCCAGCCGCCCCCCGGGGACGGCGAGCCCGGCGGAGCCCGGCTTGTCGGCGAGCCGGTCAGGAGGCAGGACAGCGATGCGGGCCGTGGCCTCGGTCTGCCCGTACATGATGAAGAACCGGTCGGCGTGAGCGGCGAACTCCTTGACCAGCTCCTCGCTGAGCCGCCCGCCCGCCTGCGTGAACGTGGCGAGCGCGGGGTGCTCGGCCCGGTCGTAACGCAGCCGGCGCAACATTTCGTACTGGTAGGGGACGGCCGCCAGCGACGTGCAGCGGTGGGCGTCGAGGTGGGTCCAGAACGAGCGCTCCAGCAGCCCCGCCTCCGTCAGCACGACGGTCGCCCCCGCCATCAGGTGGCTGTTGAGCACCGACAGGCCGTAGCTGTAGTGCAGCGGCAGGCTGGTGGGCACGATCTCGGCGGGCTCGATGGACAGCGCCGTCACGATGGCGGCGGCGTTGGCGAGCACGGCCCGGCGCGAGAGGCGGACGAGCCTGGGATTGCCGGTCGAGCCGGACGTGGCGAGGAGGACCGCCAGGTCGGGATGCGGCTCGGGCGGGTGACCCGCGTCGCGGTGTGACGGAGGTCGCGGCGCTCGCGGGGCGCGCGGTGACGAGCCGTCGGCCGCGTGGGTGAACCCGAGCACCGCGGCCGGCTGGAACCTGCCCGCCAGGTCGGCCAGCGCCCCGACGGGCAGGTCGGGGTCGAGCAGCGCGATCGGCCGGCCGGAGCGCCAGGCGGCGAGATAACGCAGCACCGACGCGAGGTTGTTGCGCATCCCGCAGAACAGCGGCCCCGGCCGCAGCCGGGTCAGGGCCTCGGCGGCGCGGTCGATGTGGTCGCGCAGCTCGCCGCCCGAGAGCCCTTTTTGGTCTCCTGCGACGACGAGCCGGGCCTCCGGGTGGGGGAACGGCGGCTCCGGGGAACCGCAGCCCGTGGCCCATACGGCGAGAGCGCCCGGGCTCTGCAGGGCTGGGGGCTGCGGACCGGGCGTGGGCATGGTCACAACACCAGCCCGCCGTCCACGCCGAGGACCTGGCCGGTGATGAAACCGGCGTCGGGAGAGAGCAGGAACGCCGTGGCGCGTGCGACGTCGGCCGGCCTGCCGAGACGCCCGAGCGGGGTCGCCGCGACCGTGGCCGTGCGGCTGTGCTCGTCGAGCGTGGTGAGCATGTCGGTCTGGATGTAGCCGGGCGCCACGGCGTTGACGCGGATGCCGGTGGGCCCCAGCTCCTTGGCGGCGGCCAGGGTGAGGCCGATGATCGAGGCCTTGGTGGCGGAGTAGACGGTCTGGCCGGCGCCGCCCGCGCGACCCATGATCGAGGAGACGAGCACCACGGCGGGGCTGGTGCCCCGGCGCAGCAGCCGGAGCGAGGCCTGCAGGGTGTGCGTGGCGCCGATCGCGTTGACCTCGAAGAGGCGGCCGATGGTGTCGTGGCGGACCATGCCGAGCAGGCCCGCGGAGTGCACGCCCGCGTTGATCACCAGGGAGTCGAGCCGGCCGTGCCGCTGGTAGATGCGCCGCATCATGGCCGAGACGAGCCCCGGATCGGCCACGTCGCCGTGGACCGAGCCGGTCAGGCCGCCGGTCTCGGCGGCGACGTCGGCGGCCACCTTCGCGGCCCGCTCCTCGTCGCGGCCGTGGAGCACGACGTCGTGACCGGCGGCGGCCAGCGCGGTCGCGATGGCCCGGCCGATGCCCGTCGTCGACCCCGTGACCAGGGTGACCCTGGCCTCAGCGGGCGGCAGCGCCGACGCCATGCTTCTCCAGCAGCTCGGCCGCCTTCGCGAACGAACTCATGTCGATCATCTCGTCGGTGTCGATCATGACGGAGAACTCGTCCTCCATCGCGGCGATCAACGCCATGTGGGCCAAGGAGTCCCACTGCGGGATGGCACGGTATTCGAGCCCGTCGACGTCGGTGCCGTCAGGCAGGTTGAGCGCCATGCGGAAGGTGGCCCGCAGGCGGTCGAGATGACTCATGATCACTCACTCTCTGTCCTCAAGGCGCGACCCAGTGTAGCCACGATCGACAGGTGAGGAGAAACCAAGGCTCCGTGGTGGGTAATGGAAGCGTATAACGGCGCGTGGGCCGCGCGGGGGGCTGGGAATGTCGGATGGGACACGCCAACCGTACGGGGGAAATGATGGACGAATCCAATCACTGGTACGGACACTCCCGCATTCTCGGCAAATATTGCGGCCTGCCGGACGAGTCGCCGAAGCGCATCCAGGGGTTTCTCCAGCACGGATGGAACTATCTCCACGGATTTCCCCCGAACGACCACTGGTGCAGCCCCGGCTATCCCCGTTTCGTCTGGTCGGACGTGCTGCGCCGCCGTGGCTGGTCCATGGGCCGCAGGGGGCACTACCTGATCGGCGCGCCCTGGATCTACCTTCTTCACATCGAGCCGGACTTGGGCGTGGTTCCCGATCGTGAAGGTACGATCTGGTATCCCTTTCATGGATGGGAAAAGTATTCCGTCAGTGGCGACCACGGGCGACTTGCCGACGAAATACGAGATGTCGAGACCGATCCGGTCACGATCTGCCTTTACTGGCTGGAGTTCGCAAATCCGGACATTCGGCGGGCGTACGAGTCGAGAGGTTTCCGGGTCATCTGCCATGGCGAGCGCGGATCGCGCTGGGACGCGAAGGGGCGTGATTTCCTGCGCAAGCAGCTGCTCCAGTTGCGGCGCCACCGCAGGGTGGCCTCCAACAGGCTCGGCAGCGCGCTGTTCTACGGCGCGTCGGTGGGGTGCGAAGTGGCCGTGTACGGCGACCCGATGCAGTTCGAGGACGAACGGCCGGAATACGGCGGCACGGCGCGCCGCATGAGGCTCTGGCCCGAACTGCACGGCACGGCCGTCGACCCCGGGCTGGCGGCGGAGACGGCGAGGCAGGAGCTGGGTTTCGACTATCAGGCGACACCGGAGGAGCTACGGCGAATGTTCGGATGGAAGCGGGTGCGCTGCGGATCCCCGGCGACCGGGCACGGAGCGAGGTCATGAACACACGCATGAGCGAGGCACCCGAGAACGTCCGGCTGATCGGCGGCGAGATGCTGCTGTGGTCTGACATGTCCAACATGGGCGGCATCACGGACTGGCGCGGCGCGGCACTCGAGCTGGTCAGGCGGATGGCCCCGGCGAGCGGCAGGGTGCTGCTGGTCGGGCCGCATCCACAGGTGCTGGTGGACGAGGTCGTCGCGCTGGCTTCCGAGGCGGCGGCGCTGGTGCGCTCCTACCCCGACGCGTGCGCGCTCGGCTCGCGGCACCCGGGGCTGGAGGTGTTCTGCGGGCGGCTGGAGATGCTGGACGCGAACGAGCCGTACGACCTGGTTCTCGCGATCGACGGGCTGGCGCGCACGCACTCCGCCGAGGCGCCGGCCGCCGGGTGGAAGGAGTCGGTGGCCGCGCTCGCGGCGCTGGTCGCGCCCGGTGGGCGGCTGGTGCTCGGCGTACGCAACGACCTGGGCATCGACCGGTTCATCGAGGCCAGGCCCGCGGACCGGGAGGGGGGCGACGACCAGTGGGCGCCGCACGGTTTCGACCCTGGCTACCCCAGCGGGCCGGTGGCCGTCGACCGCGGCCTGGAGTCCGCGGGTCTGGTCGTGCAGCGCCGCTACGCGGCCTACCCCGGGCGCTTGGCGCCGCGCGCGCTGCTGGCCAGTGAGGCGCTGGCCGGCGACCTGCCTGACGCGCTCACGTTCCCGCTCAGCGCGCGCGGCGGTGACCGGATGCTGGTGGCCGACCCTTTGCGGCTGACCCGCGTGGTGTTCCGCCACCGCCTGGGCGAGGAGCTGGCGCCGCTCTGGGTCGCCGTCGCCACCCGCCCGCCGGTCTCCCCCGGAGCCGAGGGCGACCTGCCGCTGGGCCTGATCGAGGAGGGCTCGGCTCTGTACGAGTTCACCGGCACGGCCACCCGGCGGCTGCCCGACGGCGACGAGCGCCAGATCCCCACCGGCCGCGTCGTCGAGGAGATCCTCGTCGAGGCCTGCGCCCGCGAGGACGTCAAAGCCGTACGCGACCTGCTCGCCCACCTCGCCGACTGGCTGGAGGGCGGCGGCGCCGTCGTGGCCGCGACCGACAGCCTCGTCTACGACGGCACGCGCTTCGCCGCGATCAGCCCCCCGGCGGCGCCGTCCATGCCTCCCGAGCCGCGCGTCGTACTCTGCCGGATCCTGTGGCGGTTCGCGGTCAGGCTGCTGGCGGCCGGGCACCACCATCCGTGGCCGTGGCCGCTGGAGGCCGACCAGCTCGCGCTGACCCTGTGCGGCATGGCCGGGCGGCCCTGCGACAGGGGCGACCTCGACCGGGCCAGGAAGTTCGACGCCGAGCTCGGCCAGCCCGCCGAGCTGGCCGAGCAGGCCCCCACCTACCGTGACCTGCTCGGCGCCCGTGACCGCCTGGCCGACCAGCTCACCGCCGCGCTGGCCAGGATCGCCCGCCTGGAGACCAAGCTGACCTACCGCGAACGCGAGCTGGTCAGGTCGAAGTCCCGCCTGCGCAGGACGCAGCGCAAGGCCACCGCCTACAGAAGAACCCTCGGATACCGCCTCTCCCGCCGCCTGGCCCGCCCTCGCAAGGTCGCCCGCCGAGTCATCCGCCTGCTGTCCGGTTGACGCAACGATGAGGAGTGCATGTGCCGGTTCTGTCGGTGATCGTGCCGTTCTACAACGTCGAGAAGTACATCGGACCCTGCCTGGACTCCATCGCCGCGCAGACCCTGGATGACCTCGAGGTGATCTGCGTCGACGACGGCAGCGACGACGGCGGCCCGGCCGTCGTGGCGTCCAGGCAGGCCGGCGACCGCCGGATCCGCCTCATCAGGCAGGACAACCACGGCGTCGGCCGCGCGCGCAACGTCGGCGTGCGGCAGGCGAGCGGCCGCTACCTGGCCTTCGTCGACGGAGACGACACCGTGCCGCGCGACGCGTTCGGCCGGATGGTGGCCTCGCTCGAAAGCACCGGCTCCGACCTGGCCTGCGGAAACGTCATGCGCCTGCACCGCAACCTGCTCGTGCCCTCGTGGGCGCACCGGCAGGCGTTCGCCAGGCCGGTCAAGGGCACCCACATCACCCGTCACCCGCTGCTGATCCGCGACCGAATGTTGTGGAACAAGGTCTACCGCCGTTCCTTCTGGGACGACCTGGACCTGAGCTTCCCCGAGCGCATGTACGAGGACCAGCCCGTCGCCATGGCTGCCCACGTCGGCGCCCGTTCGGTGGACGTGTTGTCCAGGGTCGTCTACCACTGGCGGCAGCGCGACGAGCCCGGCGCCTCGATCACCCAGCGCAGCCTGGAGCCCGGCAACCTGCGCGACCGCCTGCTGTCGGTGGTGCAGACCGCCGCCCTGCTCGACCGCGCCGCGCCGGTGCTGAAGCCCGACTTCGATCGCGACACGATGGACATCGACATGAGCGTCGCCGTCGAGGCCGTGGCCGCGATGGCCTCGTCGGCGGACCCCGGCCTGCTCGACCTGGCCTGCCGCTACCTCGACGGCGTGTCGTCCGAAGCCTGGCAGGGCATTCCGTTCGAGCGCCGCCTCCAGATCCATTTGCTGCACCGCCGCCGCCTGGAGGAACTGGCCGAGGTGTTCACCGAGGCCCGCGAGGGGCGGCTGTTGCCCGAGGTCAGCCCGGCGGGGCTGCTGCGCAGGCGCTGGCACGGCCGCCACCCGTCGATGCCGGGCCACCTGTCGGACGTCTCGGGCGAGCTGCGCCTGGTGGGCCGGCTGGTGAGCCTCGACTGGCGCGACGGCGTGCTGCACGGCGTGGGTCGGGTGTCGCTGGGCAGGTTCGGCGCCGCCCGGTTGCGGCGGGTCCGATTGCGCGTGTGGCTGCAGGAGCGCGGGACGGGTGAAACCGTACGCCTGTCAGAAGCGGTCAGCGCGCCCGTCTGGGAGGACTTCCAGCAGGACGGCGGTGGCTCGGTGGCCGAGCACACCTTTCCGTTCAGGTTCGCCTTCGACCCGGAGACGTTGACGCCCGCGCAGCTGGCCAGGCACGGCCACTGGGACCTGCGCGCGCGGCTGAAGGGCCACGGGCTGAGGCTCGACGGCCGGGTGGCAGGGCCGCGCTGGTCACGGCCGCTCGTCCCGGAGCCGCTGCGGCTGCCGGGGGTGTGGGTGGTGCCGGTGCGCACGCCGAAGGGCGCCTGGGCCCTGCGCCTGCGTACGCCCAAGGCGGTCATCGGCTCGTGCCACGTGGACGGCGGCGAGCTGGTGTGCGCCGGGAAGATCTCCGACGCCGGCGACGGCGAGCCCGTGCTGAGGCTGAGACGCAGGAGCGACGGCGAGGAGATGTACTTCCCCGTCGCGCTGGACGGCCGGGAGTTCCGCGCACGGGTGCCGCTGGCCGACATCGACGAGCGCGTCGGCGACGAGGCGTGGTGGGAGGTGCTCATCGACCAGGGCAGGCCCATCCGCCCGCTGGTGCGGACGGGGGAGCGGCCGGTCGCGACCGTCGCCGACCGGCGCTTCCTCATCGACAGGGACGACGACGGCGGCCTGCTGCTCGCCGAACGCTGATCAGGACAGGATGCCGGCCAGCGTCTCCGCGACCCGCTCCTGCTGGGCGTCCGACAGGCCGGGGAACAACGGCAGCGACAGCTCCTCGGCGTAGTAGGACTCGGCCTGAGGGCAGAGCCCGCGCCGGTAGCCGAGGTCCTCGAACACCGGATGCCGGTAGGCAGGCAGGTAGTTGACCTGCACGCCGATGCCCGCGGCGCGCATGCGCTCGTAGACCTCCCGCCTGCGGCCGTCGCGGACCCTGACGGGATAGAGGTGCCAGCTCGGCTCCACGTAGGAGCGCTGGGCGGGCAGGACCAGCCCGGGCACGTCGCTCAGCATCAGGTGGTAGCGGGCGACCAGCTCCGCGCGGCGCGCGCGGAAACGGCGCAGCCGCCGCAGCTGGCTCAGGCCGAGCGCGCAGAGCACGTCGGGCAGCCGGTAGTTCAGCCCGAACGCGTGTACCTCCTGGTGCCAGCCGCCCTCGCCGGGGTGGCGCTGCTCGGCGGGGTCTCTGACCAGGCCGTGGTTCATGAACCGGGCGGCCCGCATGAACCTCTGGGGGTCGGCCGCCGCCACCGCGCCGCCCTCCGCCGTGGTGACGGTCTTGGTCGGGAAGAACGAGAACGTCGTCAGCTCCGCCAGCGCCCCCACCGGCCGCCCTTTGTACGCCGACCCGATCGAGTGGGCCGCGTCGGCCATCAGCAGCGCCCCGGCTTCGTCGGCGACCGCGCGCAGCTCGTCGTAGTCGGCGGGATGGCCCGCGTAGTCGACTGCCGTCACCACCCGCGTGCGCGGCGTGACCAGCGCCGCCGCGCTGCCGGGGTCGAGGTTGCCCGTGTCGGGCTGCACGTCGGCGAAGACCACCCGCGCGCCCAGCAGCGCGGCCGTGGCGGCGGTGGCCACGAACGTGAGCGGCGAGGTGACGACCTCGTCGCCCGGCCGCACCCCGGCCGCGACGTAGGCGACGTGCAGCGCCGCGGTGCCGGACGTGACCGCCACGCACGGCACGCCTCCGGTCCAGCGGGCCAGCTCGGCCTCGAACGCGCCGACCGCGGGGCCCGTGGTCAGCCAGTCGCCGCGCAGCACCTCGGCGACGGCCTCGACGTCGGACTCGGCGATCGACTGGCGTCCGTAGGGCAACATCAGCCGCTCACCATGCCGCGCAGGTCGTCGACCGAGAGCCACTGGTCGTTGGTGTCGGAGCGGTAGGCGAAACCCTCGGGGAGCAGCTCCCCGGCGTGCGGCGGCCGGTAGCCCCAGGTCGCGATCGTCGGCTGGAGCACGTAGCGGTCGGCCAGCCGCAGCGTCCTGCGCCCGTCGTCGGGCCCGATCATCTCCTCGTGCAGCTTCTCGCCGGGGCGCGCGCCGATCTCGTAGACCGGGCTGCGCGGGGCCAGCGCCTCGGCCAGATCGGTGATGCGCATGCTGGGGATGCGCGGCACGTACAGCTCGCCGCCCTGCATCAGGTCGAACGAGTCGACCACGAACCTGACGGCCTGGTCGAGCGTGATCCAGAACCTCGTCATGCGCTTGTCGGTGATCGGCAGGGAGCCGCCCTGCTCGGCCAGCCGCAGGAAGAGCGGCACGACCGAGCCGCGGCTGCCGACGACGTTGCCGTAGCGGACGACGGAGAAGCGGGTCTCGTGGGCGGCGGCGTAGTGGTTGGCCGAGACGAACAGCTTGTCGGCGACCAGCTTCGTGGCGCCGTAGAGGTTGATCGGGCTGGACGCCTTGTCGGTGGAGAGCGCGACGACCTTGCGCACGCCGCTGTCGATGGCGGCCTCGACGACGTTCTGGGAGCCGGAGACGTTGGTGCGGACGTATTCGAACGGGTTGTACTCGGCGGTGTCGACCTGTTTGAGCGCCGCCGCGTGGATGACGTGGTCGACGCCGTGCATCGCGCGGGCCAGCCGGTCGCGGTCGCGGACGTCGCCGATGAACCAGCGCAGCCGCTCGTCGTTGTCGAAGAGCTGCCTGAGTTCGTACTGCTTCAGCTCGTCGCGGGAGAACACCACCAGGCGCCGCACCCCGAGACAGTCGAGCGCGTGTCTGATGAACGCCTTGCCGAAGGACCCCGTGCCTCCGGTGATCAAAATCGACGATCCACTGAGAATGCTCACGTGGCCCCCTGAAATCGTGCTTGCGCACTGTCGTCGTATGAGCAGGCGGTAGCATAGCGCGATCGTTCGGAGGCTCAGCGTCACACGGGGGAATGGGGCTTCGGTGCGCATTGTAGGAATTGTTCAGGCTCGGATGGGCTCCACGCGCCTGCCCGGGAAGGTGCTGCGCGACCTGGGCGGCCGCTCGGTGTTGTCCTGGGTCGTACGCGCCGCGTGTGAGGCGGGCGCCCTCGACGATCTCGTCGTCGCCACCACGATCGAGCCGGCCGACGACGCCGTGGCCGCCGAGTGCCGCGCGCTCGGCGTGGCCTGTCACCGGGGGCCGGTCGACGACGTGCTGACGCGGTTCATGCACGCGATGGCCGGGCGGCGGGCCGACGCGGTGATGCGGTTCACGGCCGACTGCCCGCTGCTCGACCCGGCCGTGATCAGGGAGGCGGCGCTGGTCTACCGGGCCGTGCCCGGCCTCGACTACCTGAGCACGAGCCTGGTGCGCACGCTGCCGCGCGGGCTCGACGTGGAGATCGTCGGCAGGAACGCCCTAAAGCGGGCCGACCGGGAGGCCGCCGCCTTCCACCGCACCCACGTCACCTCCTACGTCTACGAGCATCCCGGCGACGCGCGGCTGCTCGGGCTGACCTACCGGCCCGCCGCCGACGACCTGCGGGTCACGCTCGACACCGAGGACGACTGGAAGCTGATCTCCCGCGTGGTGGGCGAGTTCGGCGACCGTTACGTGCCGGTCAAGGAGCTGGTGGGCTGGTTGCGAGCCCGGCCCGAGGTGTGCGGGCTCAACGCCCACGTGCGGCAGAAGGCGCTGCAGGACGCGTGACCGGGTCTGGCCGCCACAGGGTCGGCTTCCGCTGCGACGCCGGGGTCGGCAGCGGGGTGGGCCATCTGGTGCGGTGCGTGGCGCTGGCCGAGGAGCTGTGCGCCCGGGGCGTCGAGGTGGTCTTCCTCGGGCAGGTGCGCGGCTCGGCGTGGGCGCTGGCGCAGCTGGAGAAGCGCGGGCTGCCACTGGTGGACGCGCCGCCGGCCCCCGACCGCCTGGCGGCGCTGGCCCGCGAGTTGCGGCTGGCCGCCGTCGTGCTGGACTCGTACGCGCTGCCCGCGGAGACGGGGGCGGCGCTCAGGCGGGCCGGCCTGGCGGTGCTGGCCATCGCCGACGGCGACCCCCTGGGCCAGCAGGCCGACCTCTATCTCGACCAGAACCTCGGCGCCGAGCGCCGCCACGGGCCCGGAACGGGCGTGCGGTGGCTGGCCGGGGCACGATTCGCGCTGCTGCGAGACCGCGTACGCCGGTGCGCGCGCACGCCCCGGCGTGACCGGCTGCCGCACGTGCTCTGCTTCTTCGGCGGCACCGACAGCGCCGGTGTCGCCCCCGCGTGGGCGCGGGCCCTCCTGGCAACCGGCGAGCCGTTCCGCGGCACGGTGATCAGCCCGGCGCCCTTCGACGCGGGTGACCTGATCACCGTGATCCCCCCGACGGACCGCCTGCCCGAGCTGATGGCCGGCGCCGATCTCGTGGTCACCGCCGCCGGCTCGGCCATCTGGGAGCTGCTCTACCTCGGCGTGCCCACCGCGCTGAGCTGGGTGGCGGACAACCAGCTCAGCGGCTATGGGGAGCTGGTCGGCCGGGGCGTCGCCGCCGGGCTGGGCGGCGAGCCGGACGCGCGGGCCGTGGCCGCGCTCGCCCGGCTGCTCGCCGACCCCGCCGCCCGCGAGGAACACGGCAGGCGGGGGAGCGGCCTCATCGACGGCAGGGGCAGGGAGCGCGTCGCCGACGCCCTGCTCGCCCTGCTCCAGACGCTCTAGACGAGATCCCAGGTCAGCGGCGTGCCGAACGCCACGTCCCTGGTGAAGCGCCGGCCCATCACCTGCGCGGCGGCCTCGGGAGGCAGCCCACCGGCCGGCCGGATCGAGCGTACGTTGCCGGGGGTCACCGGCTCGCCCGCCCGCACGTCGCGCACGACGTGAAGGGATCGGCGGAAGCGTAGCCCCTCGCGCTCGGACGGGCGCGGCCCGATCACCGGGCAGCCCAGCGACTGCCAGGCCCGCTCGCTCTCCACCACCAGCGCCAGCAGCTCGCCCGGCTCCAGCGAGAAGGCGGCGTCGACCCCTCCCTCGGCCCTGGACGTCGTGACGTGCTTCTCGATCAGGCAGGCGCCCAGCGCCACCGCGGCCAGCGCGGCGCCCAGCCCTGGCGTGTGGTCGGAGACGCCGACGACCTCTCCGGTGAGCGCCGCCAGCAGCGGCAGCGCGCGCAGGTTGCTCTCGGCGGGCGAGGCGGGGTAGGACGCCGTGCACGACAGGACCGCCAGCTGGGCGCAGCCCGCCTGGCGGGCGGCCGTCACGGCGGCCTCGATCTCGCCGGCGGACGCCATGCCCGTCGAGATGATCAGCGGCTTGCCCGTGCTCGCCGCGAGCCTGATCAGCGGCAGGTCTACGATCTCCGACGAGGCGATCTTGTACGCCGGCGTGCCCAGCTTCTCCAGCAACTCGACGGCCGTGGGGTCGAAGGGAGAGGAGAAGGCGGTGAGCCCGTGCTCGCGGGCCCGCTCGAAGATCGGCTCGTGCCACTCCCACGGTGTGTGGGCACGCTCGTAGAGCTGGTAGAGGTGCTCGCCGCCCCACAGCTCGTGCCCGTCGCCGATCCGGAACGCGGGCCCGTCGCAGTCGACGGTCAGCGTGTCGGCCCGGTAGGTCTGCAGCTTCAGCGCGTGCGCGCCGCTGGCCGCCACCGCGTCCACGATGGCCAGCGCCTGTGCCAGGCTCCCGTTGTGGTTGCCGGACATCTCGGCGACGACGTAGGGCGGATGCCCGCCCCCGATCGGCCGTCCCGCGATGGAGATCATGCCTGCCCCTTCCTGAGCTGGATGGCCACGACATCGCGCGGAACCCCGTCGACGTCGCGCTGATAGGAGCCCACCTCGGCGAACCCGAACCGCCGGTGCAGCAGCCTGACCGGCGCGTTGTCGGCCAGCACCTCGCCGCGGAGCGCCGTCTGCCCGAGCGGCCCGAAGGCGTAGGCGATGGCCGCCTTCTCCAGCCCGATCCACGCCCGCAGCAGGTCGCCCGACCGTTCGAGCCCGTCGAAGTCGAGGTAGAAGCCCCAGGAGGCGGCGCCGGACGCCAGGTCGGCGTAGGTCACCACCCCCGCGGAGACCCCGTGGTGGTCGTAGATCAGCACGCACCTGCCCGGGTCGGCGCAGGTCGCCTGCCACCACCGCAGGTGCTCGGCCTTCGCGATCTCGTGCGTGGCGAAACTCGCCGCGCGCACGCGCGGGTGGTTGCGCCATCGGCGCATGACGGGCAGATCATCATCACGGACGCTCCTCAGCATCGCTGCCCCTAACTCTCAGCGCGGACTCAACTGCACAACGTAGCCGATTGTGCGTCAGGTAAAGAGCTGATCAGGGATGCAGATCCGGCCCGGCGGCCACGGCATGCTGCCCTCGACCTGTCCTTTCGAGCCGGGTCCAGGAAGCAAGGAGCAATCGTCATGATCCCCCTGCTCAGCGTCGTCGTCCCGTTTCACGACGTGGAGGCGTACATCACCGAGTGCCTGAAGTCGCTGGCCGCCCAGACACTGGAAGACATCGAAGTGATCCTGGTCGACGACGGTTCCGAGGACGGCAGCCGGCGCGTGGCCGAGGACTTCGCCGCCCGGGACGAGCGATTCGTCATCGTCGCCCAGCGCAACCTGGGGCCGGGGCCGGCGCGGAACGAGGGCGTCCGGCATGCCCGCGGCACCTATCTGGCCTTCGCCGACAGCGACGACGTCGTGCCGCCGCACGCGTACGAGCTGCTCGTCGGCAGCCTGGCCGAGACCGGGTCCGACCTCGCGTGCGGCGCGGTGGGACGGCTCGTGGACGGCCGGCTGGAGGAGTCGACGCTGCACGAGAAGGTGTTCAGGCGGCCGCAGCTGTGCACCCACATCACCGACAAGCAGGTGCTCGTCAGGGACCGCACGGTGTGGAACAAGGTCTACCGGCGCGCCTTCTGGGAGCGCTGCGGCCTGGCGTTCCCCACCGGCATCTACGAGGACGTGCCCGTCGCCATGCAGGCGCACGTCCTGGCCACCAGCGTGGACATGGTGGGCGACGTGGTCTACCACTGGCGCAGGCGCGAGTCGGGGACGACGTCGATCACGCAGCGCAGGACCGAGCCGGCCAACCTGTACGAGCGCCTCGCGGCCATCCGCGCGGTCCGCGCCTTCCTCGAGGAGCATGCGCCCGACCTGCTCGACGGCTTCGACGCGCTGGTGCTGGAGAAGGACATCCTGTTCCTTTTCCAGGCGCTGGAAAGCTGCGACGAGTGCGGCCCGGTGCTGGAGCTGGCCCACGCGTGGCTGGCCGAGCTGAGCGTGCGGGCGCTGGCCACCGCGCCCTCGCTGCGCCGCCTGGAGCTGCACCTGGTCAAGCGCGGGCTGGTGGCGGAGCTGCGCAAGGTGCGCGCGTTCCGGCGGGCCCGCGAGGGCGGCACCCGCATCGTGCCGCGCGGCCTGCGCGTCACCAACTGGTACGGCGACTACCCCTTCTTCCGCAACCGCCGGCTCCGGATCCCCGACGAGGTCTTCGACGCCCGTGACGAGCTCAAACTGGTCGCCAAGGTCGACGCGTGCGAGTGGACCGGCGCGGAGTACCAGCTGCGGGGGCACGTGTCGTTCCACCGCGTCGACAGGAAGGTGGCCAAGGTCGGCCTGTGGCTCTGCGACGGACGCCGCCGCGTGCCCCTGGAGGTGCGGCGCTCGGGCCGCCACGGCGTGGTCGCCGCCATCGACCCCCGCCGGCTCGGCGGCGGGAAGAACTGGAAACTCCAGGTGCGCGCCGAACTGCGCGGCCTGGTCCTGACCGGCTGGTGCAGGGACGGCGACACTGGACCCACATGGCGGTTTTCCGTGCCGGGACGGTCAAGAACAGGCATGGAAACCATCCAGTAGTTCCAGAGAGTAATCGATCCGGCGCGTTGCGTGGCCATGCTGGAGTCCATGAGGACCTATTCGCTCGATGACGTCCACGAGACACGCAAGCGGAGAGATTCCTGGTGGACCGTGTATTTCGTGGACCCGGCAGCCTGCCGGGTCGCGCTGGTCGTGGCCAACCGCACCCAGCTGACGCCCAACGCGCTCACCGTGTTCTCCCTGGTCCTCGGCGCGGTGTCGGCCGCCTGCTTCGCGATGAACCAGCTCGTGGCGGGCGCCCTCGCGTTCTATCTGAGCTTCATGATCGACTGCGTGGACGGCAAGGTCGCCCGGCTCAAGGGCACCGGCACGCCCTTCGGGCTCTGGCTCGACTACGTGGGTGACCGCGTCCGGGTGGTCCTGTGCGCCGGAGGGCTGGCGTACGGGCAGTACGCGCTGACGGGCGATGTGCACTTCATCGTCCTGGGCGCGGCGGTGGCCGTGCTCGACCTGTTCAGGTACGTCAACGCGCCGCAGATGAAGCGGGTGCGCGAGGCGGTCAGGGAGGGGCGGCAGGAGCCCGGCGACGAGCATGAGCCCTTCGAGCAGGATCCTTTCGACCAGGAGCCGCAGGAGCCGCAGGATCGGGTGGCGCTGGGGCGGGGGCCCCGGCGGCGCAGCTTCCCGCGACGGCTCAACAGGTTCCTGGCCCGCCACCGGGTGCGCTCGCACCTGATCAGCGGCATCGAGTTCCATGCGGCGGTGTTCGTGGTCGCGCCTCTTGCGGGGGCATGGGCGCTGATCCCGCTCGCCGCGATGTCGGGGGTCCTGCTGCTGGTCAACGAGGTCTTCCTCGTCTACCGGCTGTGGCTTTTCACGCGCAGGCACGGCGCGGCCTCCTCTCAGGAGAGCCGAGAGCACGTTCTCGTCTAAGTTTTCGGGGGTTACTACGCAATGTCCGACCGGCCAGTCTTCGTCATCGGATGCCCGCGGTCTGGCACCACGATGCTCCAGCTCATGCTCCACTCGCACCCTCGTATGGCGGTGCCTCCGGAGACGCGCTTCCTCGTTCCCGCCTACTACCGCCGGCGCACATGGGGTGACCTGCGGGTCACCCAGCGCCGCCGTGCCTTCGCGCAGTGGATCGCGACCGAACGCAGCACGAAGTTCCGCGAGCTCAAGATCGACAAGGACGAGTTCGTCCGGCAGTGCGTGGAGGGCCCGGGCTCGCTCGGGTCGGTGCTCGGCACGGCCTTCCGCATGTACGCCGACCGCTTCGACAAGCCCCGCTGGGGCGACAAGCGGCCGAGCTACGTCAAGCAGGTCGACATGCTGCTGCGGCTCTTCCCCGACGCCCAGTTCATCCACCTCATCAGGGACGGCCGCGACTGCGTGTCCTCGCTGAAGGAGATGCCCTGGTACAACCTGGACTCCTTCCACGCCGTGTCCACCTGGGCCGAGGCCATCGACGCGGGCGGCCGGCTGCGCCGGACCCTGCCCGATGACACGTACTACGAGCTGCGCTACGAGGACCTCACGGACGACCCCGCGACCGAGCTGAAGAAGCTCTGCCACTTCCTGGAGGAGGACTTCGCCCCGTCGATGGTCTCCCCGCGCGAGGCGGCTCAGGTGGCGGTGCCGCAGCACAAAGTCTGGCACAGCAACACGCATGGGGACGTCCTCCGCACCCGGGTGGGCAGCTGGGCGAACCGGCTGGAGGACTGGGAGATCTCGCTGTGCGAGCACATGCTCGGCGACCGCCTGGAGTCCATGGGGTACGAGCTCACCGGCGCGCCCAAGCCCACCAAGGAGCACGTGATCGCCTGCCAGAAGACGATGCAGAAGCGTAAGGCCAGCCGCATGCGCAAGGCCATGCGCGACCGGCTGAACCGGCTGCGCGAGCCGAGCCCGGTGGCCGCGATGCTCACCTCGGGCCAGTGCTCGCTGGCCGGCGTGCCGCAACAACGCCCAGAACTGGCCGAACCAGCGGTATAGCCAGGTCCGGCAGGGCGACGGTGAAGCCGGCTCGGTCGTCGGGGAGGCCGGGTTGGGTGGCGTCGGCCATGAGGGGTTTTGCGGGTGAGAAGCGCCGTGGGTTTTTTGGGGGGGGTGCTTGGGGG
>NZ_SMKP01000172.1:0-24286 GCF_004349015.1 Nonomuraea diastatica | reverse complement strand
CTCCAAAAAAGGTCTGAACCCAACCAAACAAAAGGAATCCGTCGAATCGACTCAACGCCGATAGACGGGGTTGTGCATCATGCACTGGCTTTTAACACACTGTTGAGTTCTCAAGAAACGCACGCGTACATCCCCGCCAGAATCCTTGACCGACCCTGACGTAGAGGCTCACACTTCGTTTCCTTCAGATTACCCGATCTGGACGATTCTTGTCAAACCGCCCGATCCGGGATCTTCCAGACATGCCCCGTTTGGAGGCAACCCTACTAACTTACTCCAACATCCGGCCGTTGTCCAACCGCCAGGCTGGAACCGCCCAAAAGTCGAGGTGTGATCAGAGGGTGTCGGGGTTGACTGCCCCGCCTCAAAAACTGTAGCAGCCCCGACGGGTCGAAGGTCCGTTCCTTAGGTAACGAATAGACCTTCCCTTCGGGGCTGCGGTTCAAACCCCGAGCCGAGCGAGCTGGGCCTCAAGCCGTGCGATGTCGGCGGACGCCTGCTCGGCACGGCCCCGCACCTTGACCACCACGTCGTCCGGCGCCTTGGCCATGAACTGCTCGTTGCCCAGCTTGGCCGCCGCCTGCGCGGCCTCCTTGCGGGCGACTGCGAGGTCTTTCTCCAACCGCTTACGCTCGGCCACGACGTCGATGGCGCCCGCGGTGTCGATCTCCACGAACACCTTTCCGACCGTGAACCTCGCCGTGGCGTTGAACGACTCCGGCGGTGCCGTGAGCCGCAGCAGCGCGCGGATCGCCGTCTCCTGGCCGGCCAGCCGCGTGCCGGCCAGCCCGAGGCGGGCGGCCACCTTCTGGCCGGGCTTGAGCCCCTGATCCGAACGGAACCTGCGCACCTCCGTCGCCAGCTCCTGCAGCGCGCCGATCTCGGCCTCTGCCGCGGCGTCGGTGTAGCGGTCGTCGGCCTTCGGCCACGACGCCACGACGACCGACTCGCCGCCGGTCACAGCCCGCCACAACTCCTCCGTCACGAACGGCACCAGCGGGTGCAGCAGCCGCAACAGCGCGTCGAGCACGTGGCCGAGCACGACCCGGGTGTGCTCCAGGCCCTCACCGAGCTGGATCTTGGCCAGCTCGACGTACCAGTCGCAGACTTCGTCCCAGGCGAAGTGATAGAGCAGGTCGGAAGCCTTGGCGAACTCGAACTCCTCGAACGCGGCGTCAACGGCCATGGTGACCGACTGCAGGCGCGAAAGAATCCACCGGTCTGCCGGGGTCAGCTCAGCGTCATCGAGGGAGCCCACGGTGGCGCCGTTCATCAGCGCGAACCGGGTGGCGTTCCAGATCTTGTTGCAGAAATTGCGGGAGCCCGCCGCCCATTCCTCGCTCACCGCGACATCGGCGCCGGGGTTGGCGCCGCGCAGCAGGGTGAACCGGGTGGCATCGGCGCCGAAGCGCTCGATCCAGTCGAGCGGGTCGGCCACGTTGCCGAACGACTTGGACATCTTCTTGCCGTACTGGTCGCGGACCATGCCGTGCAGCGCGACGACACGGAAAGGCGGCTCGCCGTCCATGGCGTACAGGCCGAACATCATCATTCGCGCGACCCAGAAGAACAGGATGTCGTAACCCGTGACCAGCACGGAGGTCGGGTAGAAGCGCTGGAGTTCGGGTGTCGAGTCGGGCCAGCCGAGGGTCGAGAACGGCCACAGCCCCGAGGAGAACCAGGTGTCGAGGACGTCGGAATCCTGCGTGTAGCCGGCAGGCGGCTCCTGGTCGGGGCCCACGCACACGACCTCGCCGCCAGGGCCGTACCAGACCGGGATGCGGTGGCCCCACCAGAGCTGGCGGGAGATGCACCAGTCGTGCATGTCGTCGACCCAGTCGAAGTAGCGCTTGGCCAGCTCGGGCGGGTGAATGCGGGTGCGGCCGTCGCGAACGGCGTCGCCGGCGGCCTTGGCCAGCGGCGAGACGTTGACGAACCACTGCAGCGACAGCCGGGGTTCGACCACGGTCTTGCAGCGCGAGCAGTGACCGACCGAGTGCAGGTAGGGCCGCTTCTCCGTGACGATGCGCCCTTCGGCACGCAGGGCGGCGACAACGGCGGGCCGGGCCTCGAAGCGATCGAGCCCCTGGAAGGGCCCGTGCGCGATGATCACGCCACGCTCGTCCATGACGGTCAGCGACGGCAGCGAATGGCGCCGCCCGATCTCGAAGTCATTGGGGTCGTGGGCGGGGGTCACCTTGACCGCGCCGGTGCCGAACTCGGGGTCGACGTGCTCGTCGGCGACCACCGGGATCATGCGGCCGGTGAGCGGAACCTCCACGAGCGTGCCGATCAGGTGCGCGTAACGCTCGTCGGAGGGGTGCACGGCCACGGCCGTGTCACCGAGCATGGTCTCGGCGCGCGTGGTGGCGACCACGATCTCGTCGGAGTAGCGGATCGAGATGAGCTCGCCTTCGTCCTCGCTGTGCTCCACCTCGATGTCGGACAACGCGGTCAGGCAGCGCGGGCACCAGTTGATGATGCGCTCGGCGCGGTAGATCAGCCCGTCGTCGAACAGCTTCTTGAAGATCGTCTGCACGGCCCGCGAGAGGCCGGAATCCATCGTGAACCGCTCGCGCGACCAGTCGACGCCGTCGCCGAGCTTGCGCATCTGGCTGAGGATCCGCCCGCCGGACTCCTCCTTCCACTCCCAGACCCGCTCGACGAACGCCTCGCGCCCCAGGTCATGGCGTGACAAGCCCTGCTTGGCCAGCTCGCGCTCCACGACGTTCTGGGTGGCGATGCCTGCGTGGTCCATGCCCGGCAGCCACAGGGTCTCGTGGCCCTTCATCCGCGCGTGGCGCGTCAGCGCGTCCTGGATGGAGTGGTCGAGCGCATGCCCGATGTGCAGGACGCCCGTCACGTTGGGCGGCGGAAGGACGATGCTGTATGGCTCGCGTGTGCTGCCCGGGTCGGCGCGGAAGTAGCCTTCGGACACCCAGCGCTCATAGCTCCGGGTCTCGACGTCGGCCGGTGTGTATTGAGTAGGCAGCTCTGGCGTTGTCACAGTGACCAATTCTAGGGAGGCGGGAAAGCGGAACGCCCCATGGTGCGCGACCACAGGGCGTCCGGTGCGAATGAATGCGGCTCAGGCCGACTTTTCGCGCGGGGTGCGCTGCTGCTTGGCGGCGAGCTGGTCGCGCGGGACGAGCGTCGGGATCGCGTGCTCCAGCACCGACTCGCGGGTGATGACCACGCGGGCGACGTCTTGCCTGGAGGGCACTTCGTACATGACCGACTGGAGCACTTCCTCCAGGATGGCGCGCAACCCCCGGGCGCCGGTGCCACGCAGGATGGCCTGGTCGGCGATCGCCTCGAGAGCGCCGTCGGTGAACTCGAGCTCGACGCCGTCGAGCTCCAGCAGCTTGCGGTATTGCTTGACCAGCGCGTTGCGGGGCTCGGTGAGGATCTGAATGAGCGCCTCGCGGTCGAGGTTGTGCACCGAGGTGATGACGGGCAGGCGGCCGACGAACTCGGGGATCATGCCGAACTTGAGCAGGTCTTCCGGCATCACGTCGCCGAAGACGTCGGCGGTGTCGACCTCTTCCTTCGACCGGATGATGGCGTTGAAGCCGATGCCCTTCTTGCCGATGCGTGACTCGATGATCTTTTCCAGACCCGCGAAGGCACCGCCGCAGATGAACAGCACGTTGGTCGTGTCGATCTGGATGAACTCCTGATGGGGGTGCTTGCGGCCGCCCTGCGGAGGCACCGAGGCCGTGGTGCCCTCCAGAATCTTCAGCAGCGCCTGCTGCACACCCTCGCCCGAGACGTCGCGCGTGATCGACGGGTTTTCGCTCTTGCGGGCGATCTTGTCGACCTCGTCGATGTAGATGATGCCGGTCTCGGCCTTCTTCACGTCGTAGTCGGCGGCCTGGATGAGCTTGAGAAGGATGTTCTCGACGTCCTCGCCGACGTAGCCGGCCTCGGTCAGCGCGGTGGCGTCGGCGATGGCGAAGGGCACGTTGAGCATCTTCGCCAGGGTCTGCGCCAGCAGCGTCTTGCCTGAACCGGTCGGCCCGAGCAACAGGATGTTGCTCTTGGCGAGCTCGAGGCCGTCGTCTCTGCCCCGGTCGCCGGACTGCACCCGCTTGTAGTGGTTGTAGACCGCCACCGAGAGAGCCTTCTTCGCCTTGTCCTGACCGATGACGTAGGCGTCGAGAAACTCGTAGATCTCCCTCGGCTTGGGCAGGTTGTCCCACTTGAGCTCGGAGGACTCGGAGAGCTCCTCCTCGATGATCTCGTTGCAGAGATCGATGCACTCATCGCAGATGTAGACGCCTGGACCGGCAATGAGCTTCTTGACTTGCTTCTGGCTCTTTCCACAGAACGAGCACTTCAGCAGGTCTCCCCCGTCGCCGATGCGTGCCACCCCAGATACTCCTTTGCGTGGGACCGCCCTGCTCACGCGAGCAGTGTCTCCGGACATCCTCCGGACTAGGCCGAACCGCTCAGGTTTCGACGTTACCGTCTTCTGGGCCCTCAGTGAGCCCCCTAGCGGCGAGTCGCACCGGAACGTGCCCTATTGGGCAGCGCTCCGGCGCGTCACGTCTCGTCTAGGAAGCCACGGCCTGAGCTCGCTTCTTCCTGGACGGGATGATGTCATCGATCAGACCATACGCCTTCGCCTCGTCCGCGTTGAGAATTTTGTCGCGTTCGATGTCCTTGCGGATTTCAGCGGAGGACTTGCCCGAGTGTCTCGCCACGATGTCCTCGAGGAGGGAGCGCATGCGAAGGATCTCGCGGGCCTGGATCTCGATGTCGCTGCCCTGGCCGCCGCCCTCGGTGGACGGCTGGTGGATCAGCACCCTGGCGTTGGGCAGCGCGAACCGCTTGCCAGGGGTGCCGCCGGCCAGCAGCACGGCCGCGGCGGACGCGGCCTGGCCGAGGCAGACGGTCTGGATCTCCGGCCGGACGAACTGCATCGTGTCGTAGATCGCCGTCATGGCCGTGAACGAGCCGCCGGGCGAGTTGATGTAGATGCTGATGTCACGGTCGGGGTCGAGTGACTCCAGCGTCAGCAGCTGGGCCATCACGTCGTTGGCCGACGCGTCGTCGATCTGCACTCCGAGGAAGATGATGCGGTCCTCGAAGAGCTTGTTGTACGGGTTCATCTCCTTCACGCCGTAGGACGTGCGCTCGACGAAGGAGGGGAGAACGTAACGGCTTTCGATGTTCATGTCAGCTCCCCTAGGAGACCGGTCCCTGCGTGGGCACTTGCCGTGCGCTGCGCACCACGTGATCGATGAAGCCGTAGTCCTTGGCCTCTTCGGCCGTGAACCAGCGGTCGCGGTCGGAATCGGCCTCGATCTGCTCGAGTGGCTGCCCGGTGTGGTGGGCGATCCGCTCGGCCAGCGTCTTCTTCACGTAGAGCATCTGCTCGGCCTGGATGGCGATGTCTGCGGCGGTGCCGCCGATGCCGCCGGACGGCTGGTGCATCATGACACGGGCGTGCGGCAGGCCGTAACGCTTGCCTCGGGCACCTGCGGAGAGCAGGAACTGCCCCATCGAGGCGGCCATGCCCATAACGACCGTGGATACGTCGTTAGGCACGTATTCCATCATGTCGTAAATCGCCATGCCCGCACTTACCGAGCCACCCGGCGAGTTGATGTAGAGCGTGATGTCGCGGTCGGGATCGTCGGCCGCGAGCAGCAGCAGCTCTGCGCAGATGCGGTTGGCGATCTCGTCGTTGACCTCCTGCCCCAGAACGATGATGCGCTCGCGAAGCAGGCGCTGGTAAAGCTGGTCCTCAAGCCGGAAGGCGGAGCCGTTCTCACGGCCTCGAGACTCAGGCTGATAGAAGGTCGGCGGGCTGGTCACAGCGTCACCTTCCGATGCGTCGTAATCGATGGGCTTTGCTTGTGACCCTAACGCGCCCGGCCCACAGGTCATGCCCGGTCCCCCGTACTGTTCGCTGACGGCGCAGGTTCGAGCGAATGGTTGCCTGTTACGCTTCTTCGGCTTGTGCGGTTTTCGTCCCGCGGTGACGCGGCACGCGTACCGCGACCTCCCTCAGACGCCCTGAGAGGACGAGCGCCGCCCGATGAGCGCCAGCCCGCCGTCCGCCGGGCCTACGGGCCCTCCGGACGCCTCACAAGCCGTCTGAGGCGCTCTGCCCCCGGGGCTGGGGTGTCCGGTCATGACGGAGCCCCCGGACTGGCGGGTCCAGGGGCTCCGGTCGGCTCGGGGCGTCAGGCGTCGGCCTTCTCGCCGCCGGCCTTCTCGCCTTCGGTGTCCTCTTCCTCGACGGCCTCGCCACCGTTGATCTCGCTGTAGATGCCCTTGAGGTCGACCTCGTTGCCCTCGGTGTCGACCACCTTGGCGGCGTCGCCGAGCACGGACTTGGCCTTGTCACGGACGATCTCGACCATGGCCAGCGTGAGCTGGTCGTTGTCGGCGAGGTGCTTGGCCAGCTCGTTGGGCTGCACGCCCATCTCCATGGCCCGGCGGACCACGAAGTTGGTCAGCTCCTGCTCGGAGACACCCAGCTCCTCGGCCTTGACGATCTTGTCGAGCACGAATCCGACCTTGAGCGCCTTGGCGGCGCCGGTCTCGAACTCGGCGAAGCGCTCCTCCTCCGACGTCTGGTAGAGGCGGAAGTAGGCATCACGGCTCAGGCCGCTCTCGGCCACCTGGTGGTCGAGGTTGTGCTTGCGGGCGTCGACCTCGACCTTGAGCGCGCTGTCGGGGAGCGGGATGTCGATCTTGTCGAGCAGGGCGTCGAGCGCCTTGTCGCGGGCCTGCACGACCTGGTCGATCAGCTTGTTGCGGCGAGCCTGCTCGCGGATGCTGGCCTGGAGCTCCTCCAGCGTGTCGAACTCGCTGGCGAGCTGGGCGAACTCGTCGTCGAGCTCGGGCAGGACCTTCTCCTTGACCGACTTGACGTTGATGATCACGTCGGCTTCCTCGCCGGCGTTGTCACCGCCGACCAGCTCGGTCTTGAAGCTCTTCTCCTCGCCCGCGGACATGCCTTCGAGCGCGGCGTCGAGGCCCTGCAGCACGGAGCCGGCGCCCACCTCATAGGACACCTCGCTGGCCTGCTGCTCCTCGATGTTCTTGCCGTCGATCTCGGCGCGCAGGTCCATGACGACGAAGTCGCCGTTGGCGGCGGGCCGCTCGACGCCCGTGAGCGTGGCGAAACGCTGGCGCAGCGCGTCGAGCTGAGCGTTGATGTCGTCGTCGGAGACCTCGGCGGAGTCGACAGTGACCTCGACGCCCTGGTAGTCGGGGACCTCGAAGTTGGGCCGGATGTCGACCTCGGCGGTGAACTCGATCTGCTCACCGTCGTCGATCTTCGTGACCTCGATGTCCGGCTGGCTGACCGGGAACACGTCGACCTCGTCGACGGCCTGGCCGTAGAGCTTGGGCACCGCGTCGTTGAGGGTCTCCTCCAGCACTACCGCCCGGCCGAAGCGCTGCTCGATGATGCGGGCCGGAACCTTGCCAGGACGGAACCCGGGGACGCGCACCTGCTGCGCGACCTTCTTGTATGCCGCATCCATGCTCGGGCGCAGCTCGTCGAACGGCACCTCGACGGTGAGCTTGACCCTGGTCGGGCTGAGCTCCTCGACAGCGGTCTTCACGGAATGGTCTCCTTGATCAAGCTACGAGTGATCGCGGGCGTGTCTCATCGGTTTCGGCTCACGCGCCGCGCCCACATGAGCGGTGTCGGGCATGCTCCGCCACGGCGGGATCCAACGCCGACTGCCAGTCTAGGGCAGATGCACACCCGACAACGACGCCACGACTCTCAGAACTCGTCCGCGATCGTCCGCAACAGCTCGATCGTCTCGTCCGGGGTGGTGCTCACGGCGCACAACCGCTCCATCACCTCGGTGTATCGGTCCACGTCCTCATGCTTGTCGAGGTAGAGCGCGCTGGCGAGTTGCTCGACGTACACGACGTCCGGCAGGTCCTTGTCGGGGAAGCGCAGGATGCTGAACGCTCCGCCCTCCGCGCTGTGCCCCCCGAAGCTGAACGGCATGATCTGGATCGTGATCCTCTGCTGGCGCATCAGCTCGATCAGGTGCTCGATCTGGGCTCTCATCACCTCGGCGCCGCCGATGGGCCTGCGTAACGCGGCCTCGTCGATCACCGCCCAGAAGATGGGCCCGTCGGGCTTGTCCAGGATCCGCTGACGCTCCAGCCGGAGGTCCACCCGCCTGGCGATCTCCTCGGCTCCGATGCCCGCCGCCCCGGCGGTCACCACGGCCCTGGTGTACTCCTTGGTCTGCAACAATCCCGGCACGAACTGGACCTCGTAGGTCCTGATCCTGGCGGCGGCCTCTTCGAGGCCGACATACGCCTGGAACCACGTGGGCAGGACGTCGTTGAACCGGTGCCACCAACCCGGCTCGTTGGCCGTGGCGACCAGGTCGAGCACGGCGGCACGGGCTTGCGCGTCCACAACCCCGTACAACGTGAGCAGGTCCGCCACGTCGCGTTCCTTGAACCCCACCCGGCCGAGTTCCATGCGGCTGATCTTGGATTCGGAGCCCCGGATGAGGTGGCCCGCCTCCTCGCGGGTGACGTTCTTCGCTTCCCTGAGCTTGCGCAGCTGGGAGCCCAGGAGGATGCGCAGCGCCGTCGGCCCGGAACCCGGCTGGTTCTGCGTCACTTGCTTCCTCCTATCAAGGTCCGCACACACAGTGACACCACATCGCCACGTATGACAAGGTCTCAACCTCGTGTCCGATTCTGCGGCCGTTACCCTGACACCACTTGCTCCTGCACAATGCAACTGCACGTGCATTTGGGTCTTGCAGCGACCCGGCCGCGTGACCCATCATGGGTTAGTGCATATTGGGCCAAACATGCACTAACGAAGGTTCAACGGGGAGGTATCGGCAGCATGGTGGAGGATCCGCTGGCCACTGCCGATTGCCTGCAGATCACCCGCGAAGTCGGTTTCGATCACCTTCTCATGGGCGGGAAACCGTACACGACCTCGTGCCCGCTGCCCTTCCAGGCCGACTCGGTCAAGACCGCCAGGGACGTGACCCGCTCGACGCTGCGCAGCTGGGGTCTGCACGACCTGAGCGACGACGCCGCGCTGGTCGTCTCGGAGCTGGTGACCAACGCCGTCAGGTACGCGATGTACGCGCGCGGGCGGCGCGGCATCGACCTGCTGCTGATGCGGGTCGCACCGCACGTGTTGCTGGCGGTGGCCGACCCGAGTGACGAGGTACCGCGGCCCAAGGAGCCCGACTTCATCTCCGAGAACGGGCGTGGCCTCTACATCGTCGAGACGTACAGCCAGTGCTGGGGCTGGGACCCGCTGGCGAGCGGCGGCAAGGCCGTCTGGGCGCTCTTCCGCGCCGACGCCCCTTAGAGACCCCTTTCTTTCCGTACGACCCCCTTGATCTGCTTTCATGCGCGGTCGTGCGCTCGTGCATGCGCATCTGCGTGACCAAGGCGCTATATTGGTCATCAGTCAACAGTCAACGAGAGGCTGGGCATGCGGGGTGAGCACGACGGGCGGGCCGACCGGATCCTCGACGCGGCCAAGGAGCTGCTACTGCGCTGGGGATACCGGCGGGTGACGATCGACGAGATCGCGAAGCTGGCCGGAGTCGGCAAGGGCACCATCTACCTGCACTGGCGTACGCGCGAGCAGTTGTTCTTCGCCGTGGGAGCCCGCGAGGCGGTCGCGATGCTGGACGCGGTGGCCGCAGCCATGCGGGCTGACCCCGACGAGATCATGTTGCACCGCTACATGCGCAGGTTCTTCCTGGAGGCGATGGACCGGCCGGTGCTACGGGCCCTCTTCACCAGGGACGCGGAGACGCTCGACAAGTTCCTCTCCAGCCCGGCCAGGAAACCGCTGGAGGGCGCCAAGCTGATCGCCTCACGCGACTACCTGCGGGTGCTGGCCGGGCACGGGCTGCTGCGCGCCGGGCTGCGTCCTGAGGATCTGGACTACTCGCTGCCGACGATCGTGTTCGGGTTCTTCGCGATCGAACCGCTGCTGCCCCCCGACGTGACGCTCGGGCTGGAGGACAAGGCCGGGCATCTGGCCGACACCCTGCGCAGGACGTTCGAGCCCGAGCGGCCGTCCGCACGCGAACCCGCCGCCGCGGAGGTCGTCGAGATCTTCGAACGACTCTCCCGTGACTTCAGAGACGCCGCTTACGGAGGCAAGCATGGATCATGACATCGGCGGGCTGCACCACGTCGGCCACCTCGTCCACGACATGGACCAGGCGCTGGACCGCTACCGGCGGCTCGGGTTCAGCCTGCCGGGCCCGGCCTATCCGGTGCTCGGCGAGCCTCCCGAGCCGTTCGGCCTGGGCAACACGCACGCGTACTTTCCCGGCAACTTCGTCGAGCTGGTCACGGTCGCGGGATCCGGACGGGTGCCAGGCGACGCCAGGCTGATCCCCCTGAAGGCGCCCGAGGAGCGCCTGCCCGCGCTCAAGGAGGCCGTCCGCGGCACCGCGGCCAACCTGGAGGCCTGCCTGCGACGTTTCGAGGGCGTGCACATCCTGATGTTCGACGCGCAGGACATCGACGGGGCCGCCGCGCGGCTGGCGACGGCCCGCGTCGGGCACGGCGGCGTACATGCCGCGCAGCGCCCGGTCGAGACGGCGGACGGGACCCGGATGGAGCCCGTCCGCTATCTGGAGATCGACGGCATCGGGCCCGGCCGTGTCCCCGAAGGGCGGGTCGGGGTGGCCGCCAACGACCGCGCCGTGGCCGGCGGCGCGGACGGCGCCGAACACCCCAACGGCGCGCACGGCCTGGTCGAGTGCGTGCTGTGCGTGGCTGACGACGCGCTCGACGAGACCGAGCGGCGTTACGAGCGTTACCTGGGGCGTACGGCGCGGCAGGACGGGCCCGTGCGGGTGTTCGAGCTCGGAGGAGAGGCCAGGGTCACGCTGGCCGCCGCGTCGAGGCTGGGCGAGTTGCTGCCCGGCGAGACCGCGGCGGCGCTGCCCGGCTTCGTGGCCTACACGGTGGGCGTGAACGACGCCGCGGGAACCGAACGGTTCCTGCGTGCCGGCGACATCCCGCTGGGCAGGACCTCCGCCGGAGAGCTCGTCGTACCCGCCCGCGCGGCGTTCGGCACCGCGATCATCTTCCGCGAGACCGGCCGCCCTTAGTCGCCCTTCGCGCCGTCGATGCGCTCGCGTAGCAGGTCGGCGTGGCCGTTGTGGCGGGCGTACTCCTCGATCATGTGGACGAGGATCCAGCGGTGCGAGCAGTGCGCGCCCCTGTGTTCGCCGACGGCGTCCAGCGGTGCGGCGGCCGAGAGGGCGCGGGCCAGCTCGATCTCTTCCTGCCACGTGGCGAACGCCTCCTCGACGGAGGCGGTGTCGACCTCGTTGAAGTCGGCGTCGTTGTCGCGGTCTTTGTCCCACAGCTTGGGGATGTCCTCGCCGTTGAGCACACGGCGAAACCAGGCACGCTCGACGTACGCCATGTGCCTGACCAGGCCCAGCAGGGACAGGGTGGAGGGCGGCGCGGAGCGCAGGCGCAGCTGCTCGTCCGTCAGGCCGGCGCACTTGACGGCGAGCGTGCTGCGGTGCCACTCGAGCCAGTTGTTCAGGATGGTGCGCTCGTCGCCGATCCGAGGCGGGGGAACGCGGGTGTCGGCCTTGGGGTCAGTCACGTGCGCCGACTCTACCCGACGGCCCGATCACGCCCGTGTTCGGCCAGGCCCGGAGGAGGCGGGACGCCGCCGCGCGCACGGTCTCGTCCCTGACGGTGGCGACGAAGTCGTCCGGCGTGTCGCCGCACAGGCGGCTCAGCCCCGGAGTCTCCTCCAGGAGGGACTGGATGAGTGCTCTCTGGGGTGTCAGGCGACGGGGGCGGCGGCCGGCGTCCATAAGGCACCCGTGCTTTCCCGTGTAGACGAAGGCGGGCGGGAGGCGCAGACCCGACTCCAGCGTGATCGGGCGCGCGAGTGTGGTCCTCGTGTAGTTGGGCTCGGTGAGGTCGAGGGCGGCGAGCTGCCGCTCGTCCAGCCAGAGCACGAACAGCCTGGACGTCTCGCCGGGCGTGTCGATCGGCGCGGCAGGCACGTAGCCCGCCCTGCTCACATGGGCGGAGACGCCGGGGGCGACGCCTGGCACGTCGGCGAGCGTCATGGGGACGACGGGGCACACCCCGTGGTCGAGGAACTTCCTGCGCACCTGGCTCGGCGCGGCGTTGGATCCGACGGCGACGACGTGGTGGCGAGCCGACAGCGGCCGGCAGCCCCGGTGTGCCAGCAGTGTGCTGAGCGGCTCGCCGGCCGCGCGCCACTCCCCCGGGCTGCTGTCCGCCGGCTGGAGCGGCACGTACGCGTCGTCGACCAGGACCCCGGAGGCCGCCGGGATCCGGCCTGGATAGGTGAGGGGGCGGGAGATCGGGTCGTCGTCGAACAGCTCGAACATGTCCTTGCCCGTGACGGGGACGGGACTTCACAGCTTATTTACCGCCGGGTGACGACCGCCCGCAGCCGGGCCGTGCTCTGCCTGCGCCCCCAGGCGATCACGGCACAGAGCGCGAGCGTCGTCAGAGGCATCACCACGCCGCCACCTGACACGAACAGCTCGGTCAGCGTCGCGCCCGCCATCAACCCGACGAACGCCAGACCTGCCAGGCCGGCCAGGCGCGGCACGAACAGCGCCACGGCCCCCGCCACCTCCAGCACGGCCACCAGGTTGCGGAACCAGTCTCCGAACCCGATGGCCTCGAAGGTGGACTTCGCCGGTTCCACGTTCGCGAACTTGCCCATCGCCGACATGAGGAAGAAACCGGCCACGACAACCTGGAGCACCCAGAGAACGACGGAAAGGGCGCGCCCGCTGGCGGCCGTACGATCGGCCTTGCTCTCTGCGATGGTCACGGCGTTCTCCCTTGTCGATCGGCTGCTTGCTTCGACGCTAGGCCCGGACGCGGCCGGGGAGAATCGGCTTGGCTACCCGGCAGGGGTGCACGTAGATGCACCATTGCCGAGAGAGTCGGCACGTACGAAGGCCATCGCATCCCTGTGTGATCTTCGTCTCGGTGAGCGCTCAACGATCGCCTGTGCCACACCAGCGCCACCCACCGACCTGCCAACCCGTGGAGGAACATCGTGATCGACAACGAGCAGATTGAGGCCACCGCGTGACGCCTCCGTCTTTGCCAGGGGTGGACGGCGACGTGGAAGCCCATGCGCCCTTCCTGCGACGTCGTTCCTCCACGATCTCCGCCGCCGTCAACCCGCGCACATGCTGGACGAGGCATCGGCGTTGGTCCGACGTGGCTCAGGCCCATCTGGATCGCCTCTTTGGAACGGTCCGGGCGTCATGTCAAGCAGAAGGCCCCTCCCACATCGGGGAAGGGCCTTCTGGCTGGTCGGGGCGACAGGATTTGAACCTGCGACTTCTTGCTCCCAAAGCAAGCGCGCTGCCAAGCTGCGCCACGCCCCGTCTCGCCGAGTGCGCATGCGGTCCGCGACTCCGGTACGCTTACGCCCTGACGACCGGATGAAGTCTAGACCAGACTTCGACCGGTTCGCGCGGACGTAGCTCAATGGTAGAGCCCTAGTCTTCCAAACTAGCTACGCGGGTTCGATTCCCGTCGTCCGCTCTCGTGAGGAGAAGGCCAGGTCATCCCGCCTCGGGGGCCTGGCCTTCGCCGTGCCGCGCATCGGTGCTCAACCGTTGCCGAGCAGGTCGTAGCCGACGAACGTGAACATGTGCTTTCCCGCCATCAGGGGCCGTGGGGAGCCGGCGAAGCGGTGGGTTCCGACGCCGAAGCCGGTGTCCGGTTCCGACAGCCATTCGAGGTGGAATCCGCGCTCCTCGAACCACCGGCAGATCTGCGGCACCAGGTCGGGTGGCCTGCGATGGCGCGTCCAGATGACGGTGCCGCCCGTCCGGCACAGCTGGGTGCACGTGCCGACCGTACGCTCGACGTCCTCGTCCGTGATGTTGCCGAACACGCCGCAGACGAGCACGATGTCGGCGGGAGCCATGCCCTGGTAGTGGTCGGTGAGCGCGGCGTCGGCCGTGATCACCTCGACCTGCCCCAGCCCGCTCGCCCTGGCCGTCTCCTCGGCGAGCGCGGTGTTGCGCGGGTCGAGTTCCACGAGACGCGCCAGCACGTCGTCGCGGCGGGGATGGCCGGCGAGCACCTCCAGCACGTCACGGCCCTGGCCCGCTCAGGTTCACGAGCCTGAGCGGGCCGGGCGGGCAGGCGTCGAGCGCCCGCCGGATCCGCTGCCGCACGACCCGTAATTGTTGCGTCAGCCGCGAGCCGGGGTCGTCGTACTCGTCGTGCCACGCCTGCCAGTCCATGGGCGAACTCTATGGTCGAACGCTTCCGGAGGCCCAGCGCCCCTGTTCCGTGCCCTCCGTGCGGCGGGCACGCCGGGCGGAGGGCGCTCGTAAGCTGGTGCCGATGCGTGCGCGACCGATCTCCCGTGACGTTCTCGTCGACGAGCTGGCCGAGCGGATCTCCCAGCGGCCACGCGAGCGCCGGGTGCGGGTGGCCGTCGACGGGGCGCCTGCCGGACGGCCGGAAGCGCTGGCCGACGGCCTCGTCACGCCGCTCCGGCTGCGCGGCCGGTCCGTGCTGCGGGTTTCGGCGGGCGACTTCCTGCGGCCCGCGTCGCTGCGGCTGGAGCACGGCAGGGCCGATCCTGACGCGTTCTACGAGGACTGGCTCGACGTCAAGGCGCTGCGCAGGGAGGTGCTGGATCCCCTGGATGAGGACGGCTCGGGGCGGGTGCTGCCGGCCCTGTGGGACAGCCGGATCGACCGTGCGTACCGGCTGCCCTATGAGGAGCTGCCGCAGGGCGGGGTGGTGATCGTGGACGGGACGCTGCTCCTGGGGCGGGGGATGGCGTTCGAGCTGAGCGTGCATGTGTGGTTGTCCGCGGCGGCGCTGGGGCGCCGCACGCCCGAGGAGGAGCGGTGGCGGCTGCCCGCCTATGAGCGGTACGAGCGCGAGGTGCGGCCCCAGGAGGCGGCCGACGTCGTGATCAGGGCCGATCATCCCGACCGGCCCGCGCTTCTCCTGTGACCTCTGGCGCTCGATCTTTCCGATGAGCCCGCCTGCGGGAACGGCCGGAGTGCAGGGCCCGCGCGCTCCAGGTCGCGCATCGAGCTGCCGGGATGAGGCCGGTGGTGGCCGCCGGCGGGCGGCCACCTGTCAGCGTGCTGTCGGGCGCTTGCCGTGGTTCGCCTTCTTCTTCTTGCGTGCCCTGCCCTTGCGTGCTCGCCTGGCCATATGCTCGCCTCCGGATGATCGGTGTTCTCCCAACGTCTCCCGCCCGCGCTGACCAGCGCAAGTGATCCGTACGGAACTAACATTCCCCAACAGCGCCGTGTCATAATTTGGTGGAATCTGTTGGAAGGAGCGGGCGTGCTCGCACAGCAGCGTCAGCAGACGATCCTCGAACGTGTGCGCAGCAACGGCGGCGTCCGGGTCGCCGACCTCGTACGCGAGCTCGGCGTCTCCGACATGACCATCCGCCGCGACCTCGAGGTGCTGGCCGAACGCGGTCTGCTGGAGAAGGTGCACGGCGGCGCGACCGCTCTCGGTCCCGGATCGACCGAGGAGCCGGGCTTCACCGCGAAGTCCGCCCGCCAGCAGCAGGAGAAAGAGGCCATCGCGCGGCACGCGGCCAGGCTGGTACGCCCCGGCACCGCCGTGGCGCTGTCGGCGGGCACCACCACGTGGGCGCTGGCCCACCACCTCATCGGCGTCCCCGAGCTGACCGTGATCACCAATTCGATCCCCGTCGCCGAGGTCTTCCACCGCAATCCGCGCGCCGACCGCACCGTCGTGCTGACCGGAGGCGTCCGTACGCCGTCCGACGCGCTGGTCGGCCCGGTGGCCGTGGCCGCGATCCGCCGCCTGCACGTGGACACGCTCTTCCTCGGCGTGCACGGGATGAGCGTGCGGGCCGGGTTCACCACGCCCAACCTGCTGGAGTCGGAGACCGACAGGGAGCTTGTGACGGCCGCGCACCGGCTGGTCGTCCCCGCCGACCACACGAAGTGGAACACGGTGGGCATCAGCACCATCGCCGAGCTGAGCGAGGCCGACATGGTCATCAGCGACGCGGGGCTGCCCGAGGACGCACGCACCGAACTGGCCGAGCGGGCCGGAGAACTGATCATCGCGGAGGGCACGCATTGAAGCGCACCGTCACCCATCTGGCCGACGGCCGAGAGCTGATCTACTTCGACCGGCGCGACGACGCCGACCGGAGCGCGATCGACCGGCGACCGCTGGAGCCCCGGCCGGTGGCGTCCGGGCTGCGCTACGATCCGCTGACCGAGGAGTGGATCGCGATGGCCGGGCACCGGCAGACGCGGACGTTCCTGCCGACGGGCACGTCCGCCGAGTGCCCGTTGTGCCCGTCGTCGGACACACGGGCGACAGAGATCCCGGCGTACGACTACGACGTGGCGGTGTTCGAGAACCGCTTCCCCTCTTTCTCCACGAATTTTGGGACTTATCACGATGTGGGCGGTCTGAGTGAGGCTCGTCCGGGAGTGGGGCGGTGCGAGGTGGTGTGCTTTACATCGGACCACTCGTCATCCTTCTCCAAGCTCTCCGACGCCCAGGTGCAGGTGGTCATGGAGGCGTGGGCCGACCGTACGGCCGAGTTGTCCGGGATCGAGGGTGTGGAGCAGGTATTCTGCTTCGAGAACCGGGGCGAGGAGATCGGCATCACGCTGGCGCATCCGCACGGCCAGATCTACGCCTACCCGTACGTCACGCCCAGGACGAAACTCCAGCTCGGCGCCGCGGCCCGCTACCAGGGCGCGGGCAACCTCTTCGCCGACGTGCTGGCCGCCGAACGTGCCGCCGGGACACGGGTGGTGGCCGGCAACGAGCTGTGGACGGCGTTCGTGCCGGCGGCCGCGCGCTGGCCGTTCGAGGTGCACGTGTATCCACACCGGCAGGTGCCGGACCTGGCGGCGCTCACGGAGGAGGAGCGTGCGGCGTTCGCCCCGCTCTACACCTCGGTGCTGCGGGCCTTCGACGGGTTGTTCGGGGTCGTGATGCCGTACATCTCGGCCTGGCACCAGGCCCCGGTGCGGCGGGGCCGCGAGCTCGCGCACCTGCATCTGGAGCTCTTCAGCATCCGGCGGGCGCCGAACAAGCTCAAGTATCTGGCGGGCTCGGAGTCCGCGATGGGCGCGTTCGTCAACGACGTGCTGCCGGAGGAGGCCGCGAGCATGCTCCGATCACAAGTAGATCAAGAATAGATTTCTAGTTAAGGTCGCATGAATCGTGATCTACCACTAATATCCCTTTATGCATCGGCCGTAACAACCGTTGCACCGCCTAATCCCGGGCGAGTTGCCCGGGAGCCGGGGACCCATCGCACCTGGGGTGAATCCACTTCGGTGGTAGGGAACGCAGCTCCCATACCCGAACCCGTCAGCTAACCCGGCCGGCAGAGGGAGAGGATCACCTACGTGGCGGCTTCGTCCCCCGCGAGTCTTGCCATCGGTCTCATCACCGCCGCCGCCGTCGTCGTCTCGGCGGCCCCGGCGTCCGCGGCCCCCAAACCCAAGGAGTCGGAGCTGCGCGCGCAGCTCAAGCAGCTCAACAACAAGGTCGACAAGCTGATCGAGGCGTACAACCTCAAGCGCGTCGAGCTGGCCAAGGCGCAGAAGTCCGCCAAGGCGGCCAAAGCCCGGCTGGCCACCGCCGAGGAGGCGGTGACGACGGCCGAGAAGCGGGTCGCCGAGATAGCCCGTCTGCGCTACCAGAACGGCAACCCTGGGGTGCCCGCGTTCATGTTGCCCGAGAACAGTGGCGGCGCCGCGGTGCTCAACCAGGTCACCGCCGAGCAGCAGGCGTTCGTGCAGGGCGTGGCCAAGGCGCGCGACGAGAAGAAGAAGGCCGCCGTGGAGGCCGCCGAACTCGCCGACAAGATCCGCAAGGACGCGGCCGAGGTCGCCGGCCGGCGCGACGAGGCCGAAGACGTCATCGACGACATCCAGAAGAAGCTCCAGGACCTGGTGCCGTTCGGCACCAACCGCAGGGCCGACGGCGGCTGGGCGCCCGAACTGCCTTCCGGCTCCGACAACATCACCCCGCGCACCCGGCTGATGAAGGAGCAGATCAGCAAGAACTTCGCGCTGCCCTTCACCGTCGGCTGCTTCCGCTCGGGCTCCAGCGGCGAGCACCCCCTGGGCCGGGCCTGTGACTTCATGATGAGCACGGGAGGCTCGATGCCCTCAGCCGCCAACCTCGCCCTGGGCGACCGCATCGCGGAGTGGGCCATCAAGAACCAGAGCAAGCTGGGCGTCAAATACGTGATCTGGAAGCAGCGCATCAACCACGGCTCGGGCTGGAGCACGATGTCCGACCGCGGCAGCATCACCGAGAACCACTACGACCACGTGCACGTCTCGATGAACTGAACGTAGGGGCGGGCCGCGTACGTAACCAGATCTGACATCATGCCGACATGGCGCGCTGGATCCGTCTCTACTCCGCGGAAGAGGACATCTGGTCCCATTACGAGCTTGATGATGAGGAATGGGCCGTACGGCAAGTCGACCTGCACGGCCCCGAACAGCAGCCGATAACCGCGACAGCCCTCGAGGAGGTTCTCCGTCTCCGAGACCAGGAGAACCTTGCCGCCCTCCAGTCCTACGAGCGCCGCTATGGCGTCCTGGCAGAGGGCAGCCTCGACGGGTGGCGGGATGCAGCTCAAGCCGCCGGGATCACCCGCCAGGAGTTCGAGGCGGTCTGGATCCGGGCCAGACAGCACCTCGCCCAGCCTGAACCCACCGTTGCGAACTCCGCCGCGCTGGCCCATGCCCTGAACGATGCCGCCGAGCCACCGCTGCGCCCAGTGCCGGACCAGGTCGCCGAGCTGCTGAAGTCGCTGAACTGCCCGCCCAGGCTGGCGGCCCACCTCCGTCTCGTCCATGACGTCGCCTGGCAGATCACCGACTGGGTCCGGCAACGGCACCCCCACCTTGACTTCGACCGGCAGGCCGTGCTCTTCGGCGCCGCGACCCACGACATCGGCAAGTCCCTGCGCATCGCCGAACTCTCAGGCCCCGGCTCGACCCACGAAGCGGCCGGCAGGGACCTGCTGCTCCAGCATGGGTTCGATGACGCGCTCGCCCGTTTCGCGGCCACACACGCGTCCTGGACGGACATCGACATCACCCTCGAGGACCTGCTGGTGAGCCTGGCCGACAAGGTCTGGAAGAACAGGCGTGTCCCGGACCTCGAAGACCTCGTCGTGACCCGCCTGGCCCAGGCGAGCGGTCAGCAACCATGGGAGGAATACGCCGCTCTCGACGAACTCCTCACCCACATCGGCGACACCGCCGATCAGCGGCTGACCTTCCAGAGCGCCTACCCCATCCACGGCTGAGACGCACAACCAGAGCCGCCGGGCGTCAGCCTGTCAACCGCAGCGGGTTGACCAGGTCGGCGTAGATGAGCAGGCCCGCCATGATCATCATGACGATCGCGATCGCGTAGGTCAGCGGCAGCACCTTCGCGATGTCCACGTAGCCGGGCTCGGGCCGGCGCAGGATCTTGGCGTAGGCCCGCTTGATGCCCTCCCACAGGCCACCGGCGACGTGCCCGCCGTCGAGGGGCAGCAGCGGGATGAGGTTGAACATGCCGATCGCGAGGTTGAACCCGGCCAGCAGGTTGACGAAGATGGCGATCTTCTTCTCGTTGGACAGGTCGGAGGCGAGGATCTCGCCGCCCATGCGGCCGGCGCCGACGACGCCGACCGGGCCTTCGGGGTCGCGCTCCTCGCCGGAGAAGGCGGCGTGCCAGACGCCGACCATCTTCTCCGGCAGGTTGAGCAGCGAGGTCGCGACCCTGCCCGTCAGCTCGCCCATGTAGCCGATGACCTGACCGAGGTTCTGCTGCTGCATGACCTCGGTGGGCAGCACGCCGAGGAAGCCGACGTTCCTGTCGATCTTCTCCGGGTCTTCGAGGTTGGGCCGGTCCTGGGCGATGAGCGTGACGTTGAGCGTCATCGGCTTGCCGTCGCGGACGATGCCGAGCTGCGCGGCGCCCGGTCCGTGGGAGCGGATCAGGTGGGTGGCGGCGGTCCAGTCGCCGATCTTCTTGCCGTCGAGGGAGACCAGGCGGTCGCCGGGCTTCAGGCCGGCCTGGGCGGCGGGGGTCGGCTTGTCGGTGGGCTTGCACGTGGTGCGCTGCTCCGCGACGGGGATCACGCACGTGTTGGTCTCGGGCGAGACGATCGGGGCCCACGTGGGCAGGCCGATGCCGACCAGCAGGATGCTGAAGAAGACGAAGGCCAGCACGAAGTTCATCGCCGGGCCGCCGGACATGATGATGACCTTCTGCCACCACTTCTTGCGGTAGAAGACGCGGTCTTCGTCGCCCGGCCGCACCTCTTCCAGGGCGGCGTCGCGGGCGGACTCGATGAGCCCCTGGAACGGCCCCGTCGCGGTGCTCCTGGCCTTGGAGGGGTCGTCACCGGGCCGCGGCGGAAGCATGCCGATCATGCGGATGTAGCCGCCGAGCGGGATCCACTTGATGCCGTATTCGGTCTCGCCCTTCCGCCGTGACCAGGCCGTCGAGCCGAAACCCACCATGTATTGGGTCACCCGCACGCCGAAGATCTTGGCCGGCACCAGGTGACCGAGCTCATGCAGCGCGATGGAGAACATCAACCCGAGGAGGAAAAGGACGATCCCCACGAGATAGAGCCAGTTCATTGAGTCGCGCTCCACGGCAGACGGCAGGACCGGCGAAAAACCGCCAACCCAAGGGTAGTCGAATCTACCGCGCGGTACGGCTTGCCCACCTTTTGGAACGCATTGACAGTACGCGATCAAACGATCACCCTAAGAGACGATGAAGGGGGGTCCTTGATCCGCATACTGATCGCAGAGCACCTGCCGTTGGTGCGCCGTGGCCTGCTGGCCATCCTTGGAGCCGAGCCCGACCTGCGGGTCGTGGCGCAGGCAGGAAGCGCGGACGACGCGGTGCGGGCGGCCGTCGAGAGCTGCCCCGACGTGGCCGTCGTCGACACCGGCCTGCCGGGGAGCTCCGTTCTGGCCGGGCTCTCCGAGCGGGCGCCGGGATGCAAGGTGCTGATGTTGTCGGCCGATCCCCATCCAGGCCAGGTGCGCAGGGCGCTGGCCGAGCGCGCGCTGGGGTTCATGAGCCTGTGCGTGCCGCCGGAGCGGCTGGCCGAGGGGGTGCGCCTGGTGGCGGCGGGCCGCCGGGCCATCGAGTCCGAGCTGGCCGCGGCCGCGCTCCAGTGTGAGACGAATCCGCTCACCAGGAGGGAGCTCGACGTGCTGCGCGTCGCGGCGGGCGGGGCCCGCTCGACCGAGATCGCCGACCAGCTCTTCCTGTCGGTGGGCACCGTGCGCAATCATCTGTCGCGCATCATGTGCAAGACCGGGGCCCGCAACCGGCTCGACGCCGTGCGCATCGCCAGCGACCAGGGCTGGCTGTGACGGGACCCGGTGGAGCCGCGCCGCTCCGCCGGGGCCCGAACCTCTAGAGGATCTCAGCAGCGTCGAGCCCGCTGCCAGTGACTGCCAACACGACCTGACCCATGTGGTTCGTCATCAGGGGCGCCAGATCAGCACCAAGGCGCAGTCGTCGTTGTGGCCGGAGGCCATGGCGTTGACCAGCGGCCGCGCACCGTCGCGGAAACCGGACGGCAGCAGCCGCTCCGCCTCGCCGAGCAGCCGGTCGAGCCCGGCGTCGATGTCGCGGCCCGGTTGTTCGATGAGGCCGTCGGTGAAGAGCAACAGCGCATCGCCCTTGCGCAGAGTGCCGCTGTCGGGCTCGCAGTGCAGGTCTGGCACCACGCCGAGCACCACGCCCTTGGCCGAGGCCACCTGCCAGTTGCCCGTGCCCGCGTCGAACTTCACCACCGGGGGATGCCCGGCCGAGGTGATCGTGTAGTCGCCCGTGTCGAGGTCGAGCCGCACGTGCACCGCGGTCACGAACCCCTCGTCGCCTCGCTGGCGGTGGAGATAGGTGTTGCACGCGGGCAGGAAGTCGTCGACCGATCCGAGCAGCCCGCCGAACGTGCCGGACAGCAGCAGCGCCCTGGTGCCCGCGTCGACGCCCTTGCCGGACACGTCGACCAGGGCGATCTCGACGGAGTTGCCGTCGCGCATGGAGACCAGGAAGTCGCCGCCGAACGACGACCCGCCGGCCTGCTTGAGCACCACCTTGCCGCCCCAGTCCTTGGGCAGCGGGGGCAGCTCGCCCTGACTCCTGAGGCGGTCGCGCAGCTCCAGCAGCATGGCGTCGCCGCGCAGCCCCTGCACGCCGAGCTTTCCCCTGGTGCGGGCCATGAGCACGGCGAGCACCGTGGTGAACACGATCGTCACGGTCAGCCCGACGCCGATCCGGCCGGGGCCCAGCGCGATCGCGATGTAGCCGAGCGCGCCGCCGACGCCCACGAGGAGCTTGACGAGGCTGCGCAGCCGAAGCTGGAGCCCGCCGACCAGGGTGACGAGGATGAGCAGGGAGGGTGAGAACCACACGGTCGAGACCTTGACCGCGAGGAACCCGATGACGAGCGCGAGAACGGTCAGCGTGATGAGCAGGTTGCGGTCGCGGGCCAGCGGCCCTCGCCGGATGAACCGGACGGCGGCCACCAGCCCCGGCACCCGCACCAGGACGGCACGGACCCGTGGCGGGATCAGCGGCGCCGGTCGGGAACTCATGATGGGCCTGACTGTATCGGTCTGACCCGTGTTTGGGCAGCCCACTTGACCAAGGCCTTGATCATTGCGCACGGATATTCGGTGGCCCTCCCGCTTTGCCCGCTCCTACCGTGGACAGATGACGTATCCGATCCGCCCGATTGACGAGTCCGAGTGGCCGGCGTTCGCTCTGGTGCTCGAAGAGGCGTTCGGCTGGCGGCCGAATCCCACGCAGAACGAGCGCTACAAGGCCGAGACGGAGTTCGACCGCACGCTCGCGGCCTTCGACGGAGACCTCATCTCGGGCGTCACGTCCATTTACAGCCTCACCATGACGGTTCCCGGCAGGCAACTCCCCGTCGCGGGCGTGACGGCCGTCAGCGTGCTGCCCTCCCATCGCCGCCGCGGCGTTCTGTCGTCGCTGATGCGCAGGCAGCTCTCCGACATCCGGGAGCGTGGGGAGAGCGTCGCCGCTCTCTATGCCTCCGAGGCTGCCATCTACGGCAGGTACGGCTACGGCAGGGCGTCGAGCGAGCTGGCGTTCCACCTCAGGAAGCAGGGTTCGGCGTTCGTCGGCAACGCTCCGTCGGACCCGTCGCTCAGGCTCAGGGTCGCCAGGCCCGCCGACGTACGCGCCGATCTGGAGAAGCTGTTCGCCTCCATCGTGGCCCGGCGTCCCGGGCGCTACGAGCGCAACGCGCAGTTCTGGGACAATGTGCTGGCCGACGAGGAGGCCGACCAGGGCGGGGCCGGCCCGCTGCGTTCGGTGCTGGCCGAGGACGACGGCGGCGTGCGCGGTTACGCCCTGTTCCGGATCAAGTCGTCGTGGGACGCCAACGGCCTCCCCGACGGGGAGCTGAAGCTGCAGGAGCTGGAGGCGGCCGACCCGGCGGCCTACGCGCTGCTGTGGCGCAGCGTGCTCGACCGCGATCTGGTCTCCCGGGTCGACGCCCGCCCCAGGCCGGTGGACGACCCTCTGCTCACGCTGCTGGCCGATCCGCGGCAGGTGCGCGCGAGCTGGAACGACGAGCTGTGGGTGCGCCTAATCGAGGTGGACGGGGCTCTCGTCTCCCGGTCCTACTCCGCGCCGGTGGACGTGGTGATCGAGGTCGAGGACGACGTGTGCCCGTGGAACGCCCGGCGCTGGCGGCTCACCGCCGGTCCCGCGGGCGCGGAGTGCACGCCCGTCGAGGACCAGCCTGACGTGGCACTGCCGGTGGCCTCGCTCGGCTCGGCGTTTCTCGGCGACGGCCTGCTCATGCAGCAACTGGCGGCGGGACTGGTGCGCGAGCACTCCCCCGGCGCGCTGCGTTCGCTGGCCACCGCCATGTCATGGAGCCCGAGGCCATGGGCGGGGCTGACATTCTGACGTAGGGTCGGGGACATGGCCCTGCAAAGCTTGCAGATCACCGCGACCGTCGCCATGCGTGCCCGCGACGTGTCAAGACCGTCTAAAGAGCAGCAGGAGGCCGCCGACCGGCGGCCTCTGCGCGACGAGATGCCCAGGCGCGACCCCAAGCGCAAGGGCTAGTACTCCAGTGACACATCGCGATCATGGATCGGATCGGCGCTGGTAGTGGTAGTGCCGGGCTGTGGCTTGGTGGCGTCGGCGCCAGTGTGACCAGCGCAGAACGTCCGTGATGGAGCGGTGCCGGATC
>NZ_SMKP01000171.1:0-24386 GCF_004349015.1 Nonomuraea diastatica | reverse complement strand
CCACCGAACCCCCCAATAACCCCGCAGATACCTGCGAGCCCTCCGAGCCCTCCGGCCCCTCCGACCCGGCCGGCCTGCCCGAGGGCGCCCGTCACCTGCTGGGCCTGGTGATGCGGGAGGCCACCACCAACGTGCTGCGCCACAGCCGGGCACGGCACGCCGAGGTCGGCTACCGGGTCACCGGCGGCCTGGTCCGGCTGCGCGTCGGCAACGACGGCGCCTGCGGCCCGCCCGGCTCCGGCACGGGCCTGACCACCCTGGCCGAGCGGCTCACCGCGGCCGGAGGCGAGCTGACCTGGGAACACGCCGGCGGCCGGTTCACCGTGACGGCCACGCTGCCGGTGGACGGCCACACGCGTCGTGCGCGAAACTCGGAGGCGTGATGATCCGGCTGCTGATCGCCGACGACGAGGACCTGATCCGGGGCGCGCTCGCGGCGCTGCTGAGCCTGGAGGAGGACCTCGACGTGGTCGCCGAGGGGGCCACGTCGACCGACGCGGTACGCCTGGCGCGCGAGCACCGGCCCGACATCGCCGTGCTCGACCTGGAGATGCCCCCGGCCGACGGGCTGCGCGCGGCCGGGGAGATCCGGGCCGAGCTCTCCACCAAGATCATCCTGGTCACGAGGCACGCCCGCCCCGGCGTGCTGCGCCGGGCCCTGTCGGCGGGGGTGAGCGGGTTCGTGCCCAAGACCACGCCCGCGGCCCGGCTGGCCGAGATCATCCGTGATGTGGCGGCGGGGCGCCGCTATGTCGACCCCGACATCGCCGCCTCCGCTCTGACCGAGGACGACTGCCCGCTCACCGGCCGGGAGCTGGAGGTGCTGCGTGTCTCCCGCTCGGGCGCCTCCGTCAAGGAGATCGCCGCCCAGGTCCACCTCGCGCCGGGGACGGTGCGCAACTACCTGTCGGGAGCCATGGCCAAGCTCGGCGTCACCTCCCGCCACGCGGCCGCCCACCGCGCCTGGGAGGAGGGCTGGATCTAGCCGCCGTTACGGGGCCGACTTGATGTTCTTCATCGTGAAGTTCGATGTGACGCCCCTGACGCCCGGGATCGTCATGACGTACTGGCTGAGGAAGGTCTCGTAGGCGGCCAGGTCGGCGACGGCCACCCGCATGAAGTAGTCGGGGGTGCCGAAGAGGCGGCGCAGCTCGACGACCTCCTCGGCCTGCGCCAGGGTCCGCTCGAAGCGCTCGACGGTCCCCGCGTCCTGCGAATCGAGAGTGAGGTCGATCAGCACCTCGAAGGACCTCCCCACGGCGGCGGGTTCGATGAGGGCCCGGTAGCCGCGGATGACGCCGTCGGCCTCCAGCCGCTGGACGCGTCTCAGGCACGGCCCCGTGGTCAGCCCGACCCGGTGGGCCAGCTCGACGTTCGTCAGCCGCCCCTCGCGCTCCAACTCGGTGATGATTGCTCGGTCTATCGCATCCACAGTGAGAACATTGCACCAGAGCAGGCTTGGCGGGCAATGTCCGCAACCACATGGCGCGCGATCTGCGAGACCATGAAGAGGTGCGACACCACGTTCCTCCGCAGGTCACCACGTCCCTCCCAGCCACCCGGCGGCAGCAGACCGCCGCTGGGGTGCGCGACTCGTTCTCCGCCGGGCTGGGGATCCTCCCGCTGGGGATCGCGCTCGGGCTGCTGGTCGTCCAGGCCGGCCTGCCCTGGTGGCTGGCCCCCGCCCTGTCGCTGTCCGCGTTCGCCGGCTCTGTGGAGTTGCTGGTGGTGGGGATGGCGGCGACGGTCACGCCGCTGGGCGCGATCGCCCTGACCGTTCTGGTGGTCAACTTCCGTCACGTGTTCTACGCCTTCTCCTTCCCGCTGCACGTGGTCAGGCACCCGCTCGCCAAGGCGTACGCCGTCTACGCGATGATCGACGAGGCGTACGCGGTCAACGCCGCCCTGCCCGAGGCGGAACGCTCGGCGCCCCGGCTGCTGGCGATGCAGATCGCCTGCGAGGTCTACTGGGTCGGCGGCGGCCTGGCCGGCGTCGCTCTCGGCACGGCGCTGCCCGGCCCGCTCGAAGGCCTCGAGTTCGCCCTGTGCGCGCTGTTCACGGTGCTCGCCCTGGACGCGTTCCGCTCGCGCCGCGAGCTCTCTTCCGTGCTGCTCGCCGGGGCGAGCGTCGCGGCCGCGCTCGTGCTGACCCCTGAGATCGCCCTGTTCACCGCGCTGCTGGTGTTCGTCGCCCTGCTGCTGGCCCGCCACCTGCTCGCCACCCGCCGGGCCGCCGGAGACGCCGCGGGAGAGACCGCAGGGGAGGCCGCCGGTGCCTAGCACGCCCTACCTGCTGGCCGTCCTCGGGATCGTGTTCGGCATCACCTTCGCCCTGCGCGCCGTGCCCTTCGCGGCGCTGCGCACGCTCCGCACGTCGGCGACGGTGCGGCGGTTGTCGACGTGGATGCCGGTGGGGATCCTCGCGATCCTCGCCGTCACCACCCTGCACGGCACCATCGCCGCCGAACCACGGGCGACGCTCCACGCGCTGCTCGCCGTCGCCGCCACCGTCGGCGCCCACCTCGCCTTCAGCCGCCGCACGATCCTGAGCGTCAGCATCGGCACCACCGTGTACGTCGTCCTCGTCAACGCCTTCTGACCTTGGGGTCAGCGCACGACGGTCGTCTCGTACGTCTCGATCGAGTCGCCTCCGAGAAGCGCGGTCAGCGCCGCCCCTCCGGCGAAGGCCACGGCCAGTGCCGCCGCTTCCGCGAGAACCCGCCGCCGCCAGGCCCTCCTACGCCGTCCTGGCACGGCCTCCGGAACGGGCGCCGGTGCGGGCGCGACCGTGCCGCCGGCGATCCCGGCGCGGGCGTCCGCCCAGGCCCGCACCTGCTCCTCGCCGAGGCCGCAGGCCCGGACGAACGCCACGAGGACCTCGTGACGTGGCAGCCGGTTCTTGCCGAGCATCGTGGAGGCGGTGGAGGAGGGCAGCGCGTCACCGGCGGCGGACGCGCGGCGTTGGAGCTGCCGGAAGCTGAGGCCCGACCAGGCCTTGAGACGCCGAAGCTCGTGCATGAACGCGGTCTCGCCGGTGGCCGGTCCCGGCGGCGGGGGCAGTGGTGGTGGCGGTGTGATGGTCATGGTTCGCTCCTGCGTCGATCTCCGGATGGTGCCCGGCGCGCTGACCTGGACGTACGGCGTCCCGTACGAACCCGGACACCCGGACATGTTGAGCAGGTCCGGCGGCGCAGGTCAACTGGTGCCTCCCACGACTCCTGGAGGTCACATGCGCACCGGTGTGCTGCTGATGCTCGTGCTGGCGATGACCGCGTGCTCCCCCGCCGCCGGCGAACCCCCGGCCGCCTTCCTGGCCCGCACGCTGCCCGAAGGGCCCGGCGGCACGGTCGTGACGGCGCGCGGCGGCCGGATCGTCCACTGTCAGGGCTTCGGCCTGGCCGACCGCGCCGCCAGGACCCCCGCGACCTGCGACACGGTGTACGACGTCATGTCGATCACCAAGCAGTTGACCGCGGCCGCGATCCTGAAGCTCGAGACGATGGGCAGGCTGCGCACCAGCGACCCGATCAGCGCCCACCTCGGCCCGGTCCCGCCCGGCGTAGGCGGGATCACCGTGCATCACCTGCTGACGCACACGGCGGGCCTGCCCGAGGCGCTCGGCGACGACTATGACGTGTTGTCGCGCGAGGACATGCTGGCCGGGGCGCTGGCCTCCGAGCCGCTGTCGGCTCCGGGCGAGCGGTTCCGCTACTCCAACCTCGGCTACAGCGTGCTCGCCGCGATCATCGAGAAGGTCTCCGGCCTCGGCTACGAGCGGTTCCTCGCCGAGCACCTGTTCGCCCCCGCCGGCATGACCAGCACCGGGTACGTGCTGCCCCGGTGGGACCGGAGCCAGGTGGCCGTGGAGTACGACGCCCCGGGGCGGCAGCAGGGGCCGGCCTTACGACCATCCGTGGGCGCCGGACGGACCGTACGCGACCGCTGCACGGTCTTCCTGCTCGCCCACGTCGCCATGACCGCCGTCACCCGCATCGGAACCGACATGATCGCCCTGACTACCGGGCCCGCGTGCCCGGTCGGCCCGGCCGGTCGCGCGGCAAAGCCGCCGCTCCAGGCGGTGACCGGGCAGGAATCGAGAAGCGCCGCTCCCTGCCCGCGCCTAACCTGACCACCATGGACATCACCGTTCGCGCGGCCCCGCACGACGACCCGGACGCCTCGCTCGCTTCTCCCGCGGCCTCCCCGGCTTCGCGGTACGCGGCGGCGTCGGTCACGACCGCGCCCTCCGCGATCCCTCGGGCGACCTCGTCCTGGAACCGCGCTGAGCCGATCCGCTGTGCACGTGCCGCGTTCTGAGGTCCCTTCTGTGCCTCCTTCTGGGCCCCCTTCTGGGCTCTGGCGTCTCGTCCCTGCCGCCTACCGGCCGTTGCTCGCCAACCGGGTGTTCCGGCGGTTGATCCTCGGCTTCGCGGTCTCGTACCTGGGGGACGGGATGAGCTTCGTCGCGGTGGCGTGGCTCGCCATCGAGCTCGCGCCGCCGGCGAGCGCCGGGTTGTGGGTCGGCGGCGCGGTGGCCGCGTACACGATGCCGGGCGTGGCCGGCGCGCTGGTGCTCGGCCGCCGCATGCGCCGGGTGCCGGCCAGGCGGGTGCTGCTCGCCGACAACGTGGTGCGCAGCGTGTTCCTCGGCGCCGTGCCGCTCGCCTGGTTCGCGGGGCTGCTCAGCCTGCCCCTGTACGTCGTGCTGCTCGCGGCCTCGTCCCTGCTGCACGCGTGGGGCAGCGCGGGCAAGTACACCCTGCTGGCCGAGCTGCTGCCGGGCGAGCAGCGGCTCGCCGCGAACACCCTCGTCAGCTCGCTCAACTTCGCCGCCACGATCGCCGGGCCCGCGGTCGCGGGTGTGCTGGTGACGTACGTCGGCTCCGCGCTCGTGCTCGGCCTGGACGCTCTCACCTACGTCTTCCTCGCCGTGCTCGTCCTGCGCACCCGGCTGCCGGAGTCGGGGCCCGTCTCCCCCGTCGACCGGACGGCCGCCCGCGGCGGGCTCGCGTTGCTGCGCTCCCGTCCCGAGCTGCTCGGTCTGCTGATGCTCACCTGGTTCTTCAACCTGCTGTACGGCCCGGTCGAGGTGGCCCTGCCGCTCCACGTGACCCACGACCTGCGCGCGCCGGGCACGCTGCTCGGCCTCTACTGGATGGTGTTCGGCGTCGGCGCGGTGCTCGGCGGGCTCGCGGCCGGCACGCTGCGGCGGTTGCCGCTCTGGCCCGTGATGGTCGCCATCGTGCTCGGCTGGGGGCTCTTGCTGCTGCCGTTCGCCTTCGACGTGCCGCCGGCCGTGACCGTCGCGTGCTTCGGGCTCGGCGGCGCGGTCTACGGGCCGTTCGTGGCACTGTCGGTGACGCTCATGCAGGCGAAGTCGCCACCGCAGCACCTGGCCGCGATGCTCGCCGCCCGCAGCGCGGCGCTGCTCACCGCGTCGCCGCTCGGCACGGCGCTGGGCGGACCGGTCACGACGGCGCTGGGCCCGCGAGCCACGCTCGGCGCCTCGGGACTCGCCACCGTGGTGCTCGGCGCCATCGCGTGCGTCCTGCTGCTGGCCAGCCGCCGGAGCCGGTGAGCGCGGCGGCCGAGCCGAGAAGGATCCGCGGACGGTCCCCTCGGCTCGGCCGCGCGCCACTTACCGCGGCCGGCACGTGGGTGGAGCCGGTACGCTGCGTGAGTGCGCTCGCGTACCAGCCCGGCGTCCTTGAAGCCGATGCGGCAGCGCACCGCCTCGGCCGCCTGACGGTCCGACAGGCCCGCCGGGAATTCCAGCCTGGAGCTGGAGGGCACTTCCGCCGTGCCGTCGACCGTTCCTGCCGTCGATTCGCACGCCGTCCGCGGCCGCGGCCGTCACGGTCAGGACGCCGGCTTCGTTGGTGCTCCACGCTCCGGAGGCACGCTCGCGGTGCTGTCGCCTGCCGCATCCGTCTGCGGCGCAGACATGAAATGCTCCTTTCCTGCGCGCCGTGAACGCTTCGGATGGGATGGTTCACGGCGGTTGCGCTGCGCGGGCTCTGTCACTGAACCCACGAGAGCCACAGGGACAAACCGGGGCGATCCGGTGCTGGCCACCCGGGCCGCCCGGCTGGCGGAGGTGGTCACTTCGGGGAGTGCTCAGGCCACTCCGGCGGCGGCTTCACCACCAAGACCCATCTGTCGGCGGACGGCCGCTGCCGGGCCCTGTCCCTGGGTGCTGACACCCGCCCGGTACGGCGACGGCCCGCAGTTCCGTGATTGCGGCCGGCCGGCTTCGACGCCGAGTGCTACAAGAGCGCAACGTCGCTGAACAGGCGATCAACCGGCTGAAGAACGTCCGAGCCGTCGCCACTCGATACGACGAACGTGCCTACATCTTCCTCGGCAACGCCACGCTGGCAGCCCTGATCATCTGGCTCCGAAGCTGATCCAAGAAACAGCCCTAGGCGGCCTTGTGCCTGGCCGCTGCGGTGCGGTCGGGCGCGACCATGACGACGACCCGGTGAACCAGCCATTCCAGCGGCCCGCGCCGGATCCACCGCAGCCACAGCGGCGAGACGACGAAGGCGAAGACGGCCATGCCGGCGAACAGGGTGAAGGCGTACGGCGGGTCGCCGGCCACCCGCTCGATGAAGACCTGGTGGGCGGCGTACCACGTCAGCGCGAGGCTCCCGGCGGCGGTCAGCGGCCGCAGGGCCCGCTGCCAGCCGGGCCGCTCCAGCAGGGTGAGAAGCCCGGCCAGCAGCAGCAGCCCGACCCCGATCATCATCGGCGCCATCGGGATGCTCAGCGCGTACAGCTGGTGCGGCGGCAGGGTCAGCACCGACGCCCACGGCTGCACCATCGGTCCGCCGGCGGACTCCATCATCGCCGCCAGCGCCCGCCCGGCGCCCAGCGGGACGAGCGCCACCCACGACACCAGCCAGCCGACGGCCACGAGCAGGGCGCCGCAGCCGGCCATCTTCCCGCGCACGGCCGGGCTGCGCAGGTCGAGCCGTCCGATGGCCAGTCCGGCCAGCAGCAGCGGGATCGCGTACGGCGTCTGGAAACCGCCGCCGATCAGCAGCTGGTGGAGTTTGGCGAGCCAGTCCTGCGGGTTGAGCAGCAGCGTCAGGCCGAAGGCCGGCTCGGCGCCGGCGGTGTTCATCGGGGAGATGGCCCAGGTGCGGCCGTAGTTCAGCACGACGAAGCAGAAGACGGGCAGCGCGGCCCCGAGAACGCCGGCGGCGGCCACGAGCGTGCCCGGGCGCAGCCGCACCAGCGGTATCAGCACCAGCAGCCATACGGCGTAGAACTCAAGGATCGACAGGTTCATGCCGGACAGCTGGTCCACACACAGGCTGATCAGCAACAGCATGGCCGCGCGGATCGCGAGCCGTTTCCTGGCCGTGGTCAGCCGGTCGCCGTCCAGGGGCACCGGCCCACCGGTCATCAGCGCCACCGAGATGCCGGCCATCAGCACGAACAGGCTCATCGACCGGCCCGAGACGGCATGCTCGACCCACTCCAGCGCCGCTGGGGCGTCCCGCGCGGGGGCCGGGCTCAGCCATCCGGTCGGGCTGACGTGCATGTAGACCATGCCGACGATGGCCAGCGCCCGTACGGCGTCCAGACCCAGCAGCCGCCCCCGCGGCGGCCGGGGTCGGTTCGTGGGCCGGGCACCCGGCGGGGCGTCATGGGGAACGTCCACGGGATGGTTCATTTCAGGTCGGCCTCCCAAGGCAGCGACATGGTCCCGGCTTTCTCCGGGCGAACGTTTCGATGTCTTCTTTGCATGCGTCACAGAATTTCTTCGCTGGAGGGCTCGCACCTTATCGGCCGGGTGGTTTCCGGGCGCCGCACCGGCCGTGACGCACAGGCCGGGGCAGAACGCGACGCCCTGACGGAGCTCCATGCCGTCCACCGTAAAGGCGGTCGCCGTCGATTCATTTCAGCTTTCACATCGAAATGCCAGCGGTAATCCATAGGTCTTGTAACAATGCGCGGAAGGTATTATCTGCGGCATGTCGCTGAGAAAACCGTTCGCCGTCGCGGGAGCCGTGTTGTGCGCTCTCGCCCTGGCCGGATCGGCCGCCGTGGCCGGGTGCGGGATCGATCCGCGGGTGCGTGTGGAGGGGCAGGCCAGTCATGACCGGGCCTCGCCCGTGCCGGCGCAGACGGCTGCCGGCACGCCGTCCGACCTCGACGGCCTGCAGGTGTTGCGTGAGGACCCACGGCTGGGCACCCAGGGCACGTCCGCGATCAGACGGTGCGAGCACGGCCGGTTCCCCGTCTACTCCGAGGAGATCTCCCTGTCCGGCGACTGGGGGCACGTTCGCCTGGTGGCCGTCACCGTCTACACCTGCCCGGGCCGGAGTTGCGGATATGAGGGCACCCGTGGCACCTATGTCTACCGTCTGGCCGGAGATCTGCCGGGCGAGCGCGTCTACGCCCAGGAGGGCGCGGGCAGCCGCGTGGAGGTCCGCGACGCGGCGCTGGTCCTGGTGCGGCCGGAGTACCGGCCGGGCGATGCCGCCTCCTGTCCGACCGCGACGCGGACGACGCCGCTGCGCTGGAGCGGCGGCACGCTCGTCCTCGACGGCGCGTGAGACGACACGAGAGGAGAACAGGGGATTTCATGGACGCCACCGAGACCCCGCACGTGCTGTTCGTCGAGGACGACGAGGTGATCAGGGAGGTGACCCAGCTGACCCTCGAACGCGATGGCCTGACGGTCACGACCGCCGCCGACGGGCTGGCCGGCCTGGAGTCCTTCCGCGCCCGCACCCCCGACGTGGTGCTGCTGGACGTGATGCTGCCGGGCATGAACGGAGTGAGCCTGTGCCGGCGCATCCGCGAGGAGAGCCTCATCCCGGTGATCATGTTGTCGGCCCGGGACGACGCCGTCGACGTGGTCGTCGGGCTGGAGGCCGGCGCCGACGACTACGTGACCAAGCCCTTCGACGGCTCGGTGCTGCTGGCCCGCATCCGCGCAGTGCTGCGCCGCACCGCTCAGGGCGGCGCTCAAGCCGGGCGGCGCGCCCGCCCGCTGCGCTTCGGCGATGTGGAGATCGACATCGGCGGCATGCGGGTGCTGCGCGGCGGCAGGCCGGTGGCGCTCACCCCGACCGAGATGCGGCTGTTGTTGCGGTTCGCCGAGTCGCCCGGCACGGTGCTCAGCAGGGACGTGCTGCTGGAAAGCGTCTGGGACTACGCCTACGGCGGCGACTCCCGGCTGGCCGACATCCACGTGCAGCGGCTGCGCAACAAGATCGGCGGCGAACGCATCGAGACGGTGCGCGGCTTCGGCTACAAGCTGCGCGCGGAGGGCGAGTGAGGCTGCGGCGGGCGACGGGGCCACGGCGGATGAGCCTGCGCTGGAAGATCAGTGCCACGGTCGCCGCGGTCAGCGTCGCCGTGGCGGTGGCGCTGAGCCTCATCGTCCATCTCGCCTACGCCGGCAAGCAGGCCGACGACGCCCACCGCCTGCAGGCCGAACGCATCCAGCTGCTGCTGCGCGAATATCACCGCGGCAGCCAGCCGGCCTTCGGCAGCCGGCTGGACGACCCGGCCGTGCCGGCAGACCTGCGCGCGGCGGTGCGGGACGGGAAGGTCGCCACCGCGCTGCGCCAGACCTCCGAGGGCACGTTCATCTGGGCGGCGGCCGGCACCGGCGACCACGTGTTGTCCCTGCGCTCCGACTACCGGCACAGCCTCGACGACCTGGCCGCGCTCGACCGGGTGCTGCTGCTGGGCTCGGCCGCGGTCGTCGCCGGCGGCACGCTGGCCGGGATCGCCATCGGGGCGCGCCTGTCGGGCCGGCTGCGCCGGGCGGCGGCCGCCGCCCGGCATGTCAGCTCCGGCGACCCCACCGTCCGGGTGGGTGCGGCGATCGGCGGCCGCTCCCACGACGAGGCCACCGAGCTCGCCCATGCCGTCGACGCGATGGCCGGCGCCCTGCGGGCCCGCCTCGAAGCCGAACGCCGGGTCACCGCCGACATCGCCCATGAGCTGCGCACCCCGCTCACCGGCCTCACCACCGCCGCCGAGCTCCTGCCGCCCGGCAGGATGACCGACATCGTGCAGGAGCGCACTCAGGCCCTGCGCGCCCTCGTCGAGGACGTGCTGGAGGTGGCCCGGCTGGACACCGCCACGGAACGCGCCGCCCTGTCCGACGTCGCTCTCGGGGAGTTCACCACGCACCGCGCGGCGGCGCTCGCCCCGGACGCGCAGGTCCTGGTCCGCACCGGCGCCGTCGTGGCCACCGATCCGCGCCGTCTGGAGCGCATCCTGGCCAACCTGCTCACCAACGCCACCCGGCACGGCCGGCCGCCGATCACCGTGGTGGTCGACGGAACTCGCGTCACCGTCCGCGACCGCGGCCCCGGCTTCCCCGGCCATCTGCTGCGCGACGGACCGGCGCGTTTTCGCAAGAGCGGCGACCAGACCGCCGCGGGCCACGGCCTGGGCCTGACCATCGCTGCCGGCCAGGCCGGCGTGCTGGGCGCTCGCCTCGCCTTCGCCAACCCGCCGGAAGGCGGCGCCCTGGCCACGCTCGACCTCGCGCCCGGCGACGCCGGCGACCCCCATCCGTGATATGATCATTCTGTCATGAACACTCATGACCCTTCCCAGCCTCACGTGGTGCCCGCAGGCGACCCCGGCAGCGCCGCCGCCCGTTTCGTGGCGGCCATGAACGCCCGTGACCCTCAGGCCCTCGGCCACGTTTACGAAGACGACGCCGTTCTCGTGCCGGTCCCCGGCCATCCCGTCACCGGCGCCGGACGCCTGGCCGCCAACCAGCACCTGCAGGGCTTCGGCCTGCCGATCGAGGCACGCCCCCGGCACGTCTACGTCGCCGGCGACATCGCCCTGCTCATCGTCGACTGGTCGATGCGCGGCACCGCCAGAGACGGCAGCGAGATCGACATGTCCGGCACCGCCACCGACGTCGTCCGGCGCGGCCCCGACGGCCAGTGGCGCTACGTGATCGACAACCCGCACGGCACGGCCTCGCTCCCGGAGAACTCCTGATCGGCCGCGGGGAGCGGGGGCTCAGCGGCCAGTGAGCTCGGCGCGGTCGACCTTGCCGGTCGGGTTGCGCGGGATCGACGGCACGAACACGACGTCGCGGGGCACCTTGAAACCCGCCAGTTCCGCCTTCACCGCGCTCTTGAGCTCGTCGGCGGACAGCGTGCCGCCCTCCTCGGCGACCACGTACGCCGCCAGCCGCCCGCCGTACTCCTCGTCGGGCACGCCCAGCACGGCCACGTCGGCGACGCCCGGCAGGCGGGCCAGGAGGTTCTCGACCTCCAGCGGGAAGACGTTCTCCCCGCCGGAGACGATCATGTCGTCGTCGCGGCCGTCGATGAACAGCAGCCCCCGCCCGTCCCGGTGCCCCAGGTCGCCGGTGCTCATCAGCTCGCCCGCCCGCGCGCCGAACGCCAGCCCGCCGCCGGCCAGGACCCGCCCCACCTCGCCTGCCGGCAGCTCCTCCCCGTCCGGTCCCGCGATCCGCACGGTGGCGCCGCGCGGCGGGCGGCCGATCGTGTCAGGGGCCTCCCGCAGGTCCTCGGGCGTGGCGAGGGCGGCCCAGCCGACCTCGGTGGAGCCGTACAGGTTGTAGAGCACGTCGCCGTAGGCGTCCATGAACGCCGTGGCCAGATCGGGCCGTAGCGCGGCACCGCCGGAGACCACCACCCGCAGGCCGGGCAGGTCGCGGGGCTCGCGGGCCAGCAGCCGGGACAGCATGGCCGGCACGGCCACCAGCGCGCCGGCCCGGTGCCGCTCCAGGGCGTCGAGCACGGCGTCGGGGTCGAAGCGGCGCATCAGGACGACGGGGCATCCGAGCACGAGCGCGACCGCGTACCAGAGGATGCCGAGCCCGTGGAACAGCGGCGGCGCGATGAGCATCGGCTCGCCGCCGCGCACCGGCACGGTGGCCAGCATCGAGACGAACGGCTCGGCCAGCTCCGCCACCGACAGCCGCCGGGGCGCGCCCTTGGGCAGGCCGGTCGTGCCCGAGGTGAGCAGCACCAGGCGTCCCGGTCGCCGCGGCACAGGAGCGGGCGGGGCGCCGGAGCGTATGAGCTCGTCGAGGTCGCCGGCCCGCTGCCCGGCGAAGTCCACCGGCGGCAGGCCGGGCGCGGCGACGAGCACGTCGGCCTGTTCGCGGCGCAGCACGTCGCGCAGGGCCGGCCCGGCCAGCCCGTTGTTGAGCAGCAGCAGGTCCGCGCCCAGCCGGGACACGGCCGCGACCGCCTCCGCGAAACCGCGGTGGTTGGGCCACATGACCGCCACCGTCGTTCCCGGCTCCACGCCGAGCCGGTGGTGCAGGCCCGCGGCCAGCGCGGCGGCGCGCCCGTCCAGCGCGGCGAACGTGAGCGCGCCGTCCTCGTCCACCACGGCCTGCCGGTCCGGCCAGCGCGCCGCCGCCATCGCCACCCCGGCGGCCGGGGTCACGTGGAAATGCCGGTACGCCTCCACCACCCGGGCGAGCGCGGCCGGATGGGTCGGACGCAGCAGTCCGTTGCGGGTGAGGGCGACGGCGGCCTGCGCGCCGAACCCGCCCAGCTCGACCAGTTTCTCGATCATCGACGTACCCCAGGTCTTTCTCTCACCGGAGGAGGTACGCGTACCCGCTCAGCCTGGCCGGGAACCCCGCGGTGCCGCGATCGGTCGCCGCCCGGGCCAGCTCTCGCGGGGCTGACCACGCGCCCGGCGCTTGACACCGCGCGCGCGGCACGGTTGTAATGCTCGACGTGTCGTGTGACGCCGCCTCGTGGACGGCGGCGGGTGGGCGGCACCGGACACCTGGGGGTTGATCTCTATGTACACGAGCCCCGTCTGACCCTTTCGCGCCCCGCGCGACGTCTCCGTGCCCCCGACGGCGCCCAGCGCCCTCGCACGGACCACAGGTGCCTCTCCTGGCCCATCCCGCGTGCCCGCGGCATCGACGCCGCCACGCCATGCTCGTCCACACCCGATCGAAGGGAACCCCTTCGTGCAGCTCGCACACGTCTCCATCACGCCCGAAGCCAGGGCCGCCGTACGCTCCCAGCTGGGAACGTTGTTCACCGACCCGCCCATGCTCGACGCCGACGTGACCCCCGTCCTGCCGCGGACCGGCGGCGTCCCCGGCGTGTGGGTCACCGCACCCGACGCCAGACCCGAGGCGGGCGTCACGATCTACGTGCACGGCGGGGGCTTCTCCCACAGCGACCCGGCCATGGAGAAGATCATGGCCTACCGCCTCTCGCAGGCGACGGGCCGCCCCGCATTCGCCGTCGACTACCGGCTCGCGCCGGCCCACCCCTACCCCGCGGCCGTCGATGACGTGGTGGCCGTCCACCGGAGCCTGCTCGCCCAGGACGTGCCCGCCGGGCGGATCCTGCTCGCCGGCGAGTCGGCCGGCGGGACACTGCTGCTGTCGGCGCTCCTGGTGCTCGCCGAGGCCGGCGGTCCCCTGCCCGCGGGCGCCGTGGCGGTCTCCCCTGTCACCGACTTCACGGATTCGAGCCCGTCCATCCGCACCAACAAGGGCCGCGACCTCGTCGACCCGGACATCATGGGCTCCATCGGCGAGCAGTATCTCGCGGGCGCGCGCCCCGACCAGGCGCCGCAGTCGCCTCTTTACGGCGACCTGCGCGGGCTTCCGCCCCTCCTCATCGTCGCGGGCGGCGACGAGGTGCTCCTCGACGACTCCCGGCGCTTCGCCGAGGCCGCCTCCGCCGCCGGCGTCGACACGGCCCTCGACGTCTACGACGGCATGCCGCACGCGTTCCACGCGGTGGTGTTGTCCCCGGACGACGCTCACCTGCCGACCGCGACGACGTTCCTGCGGCGGGTGGCGGACTGGACGGCCCGGCTCCCGGTCACGTGACCTCCGCGTCCCGGCCCCGGACCGGCCCTGAACCGGTCGGGGGGCTGATCACTGCTGGCCGGGGCGGCGGGCCGGGGCCGGGACGGGACGTGCGGCGCCGTCGGCGAAGCGGCCGGGGCGGAACGGCGACAGCAGCGAGGACTCCTCCCCGAACAGCTCGCCCGCCACCTCGTCCATCAGCAGCGGCGCCAGCGTCACCCCGCTGTGCGTGGCCACCGTGTACACGCGCCGGCCGGCGTCGGCGAAGCCGGCCACGGTGAGCCCGTCGGCCGGCATCGCCCGCCGGCCGACGACCGCCCGCTCCGCCGTGGCGCCCTCGGTGGCGCGCAGCACCTTCGGCAGCAGGCCGAACATCTCGTCGACGACCTCCCCCGGCACCGGCAGCGCCGGGTCGGCCAGCCCGTCCAGGTGCAGCGCCTGCAGCAGCAGCCGGCCGCCGCCGTCGGGGCGCAGGTTGAGCCCGCCGGTGGTGAGCACCCGGGACAGCCGGGCCGGCACCGGCGAGGTGGTGATCAGGAACCCGTTGGTGACCGTCCCTGACACGGCCGGATCCAGCATGGGCACGTCCACCCCGGCCAACGCGGCCACCCGCTGCGTCCAGCGGCCCGCGCACGTGACCACCACGTCGCCGGCGAACGTGCGCCCGTCGGCCAGCGTCACCTTGGCGCCCGCCGGGAACGTCTCGACGGCCGTGACCTCGGCCCCGCACTCGACCACCGCACCACGGTCGCGGGCCTCGCCGAGCAGCCGGCCGAGCAGCCGCAGCGGCAGCACGTACGCCTCGACGGGGAAGAACACGTACGCGGTGCCGGTGGGCGGCGGCACCAGGTCGGGCTCCAGCGCCCGCGCACGCCGGGCGGTCACCCGCTCGACGGGGTAGCCCATGGCCAGCAGCCGCGCCACGCGCTCCTCCAGCAGGCCCTTGTGCTCGTCGGTGACGGCGTACTCGAGGTTGCCCGTGGGGAAGTGCCAGTCGCCGGGCAGCTGGTGGTGCGCCCAGACAGCGGCGTGGTTGAGGTCGAAGTACTCCTTCGGGGTCTTGTTGTTGGCGTTGATCCAGGCGACCGAGGTGGACGTCGTACCGGAGCCCGGGGTCCGGGCCTCCAGGACGGTGACCTGCGCGCCGCGCCGGGTCAGACCGGCCGCGACCGCGGCTCCGACCACCCCCGCGCCGATGACGACGACTCGCACAGTGGCTCCTTCCCTTGTGACCTGTCACTTGTGGTCGGTGTCGGCGCCGAACAGCCTGGCCACGCCGACGAAACGTTCGATGACGACGACCGCGACCACGGCGAACAGCACCATCAGCGTGCCGATGGCGGTGACCGTCGGGTCGTAGTCGTACTGCATGTAGTTGAAGATCCGCACGGGCAGCGTCTGCAGGTCGGTGGTGACCACGAACAGCGCCACGGTGAGATCGTCGAAGGAGGTGATGAACGCGAAGAACGCGCCTCCGATCAGCGCGCCGCGCACGGCGGGCAGCGTCACGTGCCAGAACACCAGGAACGGCGGCGCGCCCAGCCCGGCGGCGGCCTTCTCCGCCGAGCGGTCCAGCCCGGCGAGCCCGGCGAGGACGAGCCGCACCGCGTACGGCACGGTCAGCACCAGGTGGGCCAGCAGCAGCGTGAACGGGCTGGAGGCCAGCCCCATCTGCGCGAACCACTGCAGCAGCCCGATGCCGAGCACGATCGTGGGCACCGCGAACGCGCTGGACAGCACCGCCTCCAGCGCGCTGCGGCCGGGGAAGCGGTGGCGGTGGATGGCCAGCCCGCCGGCCAGCCCCACCACCACGGAGATCGCCGCCGCGGCCAGCGCCACCCCGGCGCTGAGCACAAACGACGACAGGAACTCCGGCTTGCCGAACACCTCCGCGTACCAGCGCAACGTGATCCCCCGCGGCGGGAACGTCACGTACGACGTGGTCGTGAGCGAGGAGGCCACGGTGACCACGACGGGCGCGATCAGGAACAGCCCGACGAGGACGGCGAAGCCGGTGCCGAGCACGCGGGTGAGCCGGGTCATCCGAACACCGCCTCCCCGTGGCCCCTGCGCAGCAGCCGGGAGTAGCCGAGCAGCAGCCCGGTCGTCACGACGACCAGGACGAAACCGATCGCGGCCGCGTACGGCCAGTCGAGCGTGGTCGTGGCCTGCGTGTAGACGAAGTACGGCATGAGCTTCACCTTCGGGCCGCCGAGGATCGCGGGGGTGACGAAGCTGGACGCGGTCAGGCTGAACACGATCATGGCTCCGGCCAGCATGCCGGGAGCGGACAGCGGCAGCGTGATCCGCCAGAAGCAGGTCCAGCCGGGCGCGCCCAGCCCTTTGGCGGCGGGCACGAGCGTCGGGTCGATCCGGTCGAGGCTGCCCATCAGCGGCAGCACCATGTACGCCAGCATCACGTGGACCATGCCGATGAGCACGGCCGTGTCGTTGTAGAGCAACTGCGGCGGGGCGATCCCGAACCACGTCAGCACGGCCGCGACCGGGCCGTTCGGACCGAGCACCACGAGCCAGCCGTACGCGCGGATGACCATGCTGATCAGCAGCGGCGACAGCAGCAGCAACGCCAGCCAGTTGCGCACGCGCGGGGACCGGCCGCGCATGTAGAGGGCGAACGGGTAGCCGATGACCAGGCAGCCGACCGTGGTCAGGGCGGCGACCCTGAGGGTGTTCCACAACACGTCCCGGTAGAACGGGTCGCCGAGGAAACGTACGTAGTTGCCGAAGGTGAACGCACCGGTCTGCGTTCTGAAGCTGTTGGCGACCAGCGTGAACAGCGGCGCCACGAACAGCAGCGCGAAGATGACGATGGCGGGCAGCGCGAGCAGCAGGCCCGTACGCCAGCGAGGGCGGCTCCCCCGCCCGCTCACCGGCCCGTTCCCCTGCCCATCCGGCCCACTTCCGGGCCCACTTCCGGGCCCACTCTCGGGCCCGCTCACTGCACCGCCATTGAGGCGTCCGACGGCCGCCATGCGCAGGTCACCTCCTCCCCCACCGCGGGCACCTGCGCGTCGAACGGCAGCGCCGCCGTCACCTCGCCCGCCCCGGTGGCGACGACGCACCGGATGCGCGAGCCGAGGAAGCGGGTCTCCCGCACGGTGCCCCTGAGCCCGTCGCCGTCCGCCTGGATCCGCACGACCTCCGGCCGCACGTAGACGCGCACGCCGGCGCCCTGAGCCGGAGGGTCGCCCACGGCGGTGGCGCCGACCCTCGCGCCCGCCACCTCGCAGGTGCCACCACCCGTGGCGGTGCCGTCGAGGGCGTTGACCTCGCCGATGAACTGCGCCACGAAGTCCGTGGCCGGCCTCAGATAGATCTCCCGCGGCCGGTCGAGCTGGTGGATGACGCCGTCGGCCATGACCGCGATCCGGTCGGAGACCGCCAGCGCCTCCTCCTGGTCGTGAGTGACGAGGATGGTGGTGGTGCCGATGCGCCGCTGCAGCGCGACGACCTCCTCACGCAGCCGCACCCGCAACTGCGCGTCGAGGTTGGAGAACGGCTCGTCGAGCAGCAGCAGGTCGGGCTGGATGACCAGGGCCCTGGCCAGCGCGGCGCGCTGCTGCTGCCCGCCGGACAACTGGCGCGGGTGCCGGCCGGCCATGCCGTCCAGGCCGACCATCGCCAGCACCTCCTCGACCTGACGCCTGCGCTCGGCCGCCGGCACCTTCCGCATGCGCAGGCCGAACGCCACGTTGTCGGCGATCGTCATGTGCGGGAACAGCGCGTACGACTGGAAGACCATGCCCATCGAGCGGCGGTGCGGCGGGGTGCCGGTGACGTCCGTGCCGTCCACCTCGATCAGGCCGCCGTCGGCGCCGAGATGCCCGGCCACCATGTTGAGCGTGGTGGTCTTGCCGCAGCCCGAAGGGCCGAGCAGGGTCAGGAACTCGCCCGGCTCCGTCTCCAGATCCACCGCGGAGACGACCTCTTTGCCGCCCAGCACCTTGCGCACGCCGTCCAGGCGCAGGCGCCCGCGCCGTGCGGCCGGGTCCGCGGGCGTCTCGGTGGTGCTCGTGCTCACTGACCGTTCAGCCTCCTGCCGGGTGGTGCGGGTCCTCACGACCGCTCGACCTCCTTCGTCCACCGGTCCGTCCACGCGGATCGCGTGCCGTTGACGACGGTCCAGTCCAGCGGCTTCATCTCGGCCGCCTGCTCCGGGCCGACCACCCGCCCGGCCACGGCCGGGTCGAGCTCGGCGTCGGTCACCGTCGGCCCGTCGTAACCCTCGACGGCCAGCTCGCGCTGGATGCCGGGCTGCAACAGGGCGTTGACGAACTGCTGCGCCAGGTCGGGGTGCGGCGCCTTGTTCACCACGTTCGCGGTGGCCAGCAGCGGGATGGCGCCGGTCTCGGGATACACGAACGCGATCGGGAAGTCCTTGTCCGCCAGCGTCTCCACGCGCGACCCGCCCCAGACGGAGGCGACGGCCTGCCCCTGGAGGAAGTAGTTGGACACGTCGGCGGTGGTGTCGAACGTGAAGGCGTTGGCGGCCACCTTCTTCACGCCCGCGAAGCCCGGGTCGATGTCCCGCTCGGAACCGCCGTCCGCGCGGGCCGCCAGCATCAGCGCGCCCACGCCGTACGTGTTGCTGATCGACGGCAGCACGACCTTCCCCTTGAGCTTCGGGTTCGCCAGGTCGGCGAGCCGTTTCGGCGCGGGCAGGCCGTTCTCGGCGTACCAGTCGCGGTTGTAGGCGAGCCCGGTCGCGGTCAGCGCGAAGCCGACTCCCACGTCTCCGGCGAGCCTGGCGACCTTCTCCACCTTGTCCAGGCGGGTGACCTTGGCCGGGTCGAGCCTGGCCAGCAGCCCGGCCTCGGCCGCCTGGGCCTGCGGCCCGTCGTCGATGAGGGCCACGTCGATCTGCGGCGCGTCCTTCTGCGCCTTGAGCTTGGCGACGGTGTCGGTGGAGCTGCCGGCGATGTAGGTGACCTCGCAGCCGCAGGACTTCTCGAAGCCGGGCAGCACGGCCTGTTCGAAGGCCTCCTGGTACGAGCCTCCGTATCCGGCCACGACGAGCCTGCCGGGCGAGGCGGCGGGTGTGGGCGGGGCGCAGGCCGCGAGCCCGACGAGGGCCAGCGCCGCGGCGAGCAGCCTGGTCATGAGGTCTCGATCTCCTTGTTCCAGCGGTCCGTCCACGTGGAGCGGTTCTTGTTGATCGTGGCCCAGTCGAGCTTGCGCAGGTCGGCGGCGCGTTCCTGGCCGACGACCTTCTCGGCGAGCGCGGGGTCGAGCGTGACGCCCTCGACGGCCGGGCCGTTGAAGTTGGAGGCGGCCATGGCCTGCTGCGCCGACGGCTCCAGCAGCGTGTTGACGAACGTCTGCGCCAGGTCGGCGTGCGGCGCCTTGTTCACCACGTTGACGGTGGCGATCAGCGGCAGCGCGCCCTCCTCCGGGTAGACGAACTTGATCGGGAAACCCTTCTTGGCCAGCGTCTGCACCCGCGAGTTGCCCCACACGGTGGCGACGGCCTGGCCCTGCAGGAAGTAGTTGGACACGTCGGCGGTGGTGTCGAACGTGACGGCGTTGGCGGCCACCTTCTTCACGCCCGCGAAGCCTGGGGCGATGTCCTGTTCGGAGCCGCCGCCGACCTTGGCCGCCATGAGCAGGGCGCCCAGTCCGTACGTCTGGGTGATGGACGGCATGACGAGCTTGCCCTTGAGCTTGGCGTCTGCCAGGTCGGCGAGCCGTTTCGGGGCGGGCAGGCCGTTTTTGGCGTAGTAGTCGGTGTTGTAGGCCAGGCCGGTGGCGTTCAGGGAGAAGCCGACGCCGACGTCGCCGGGCAGGCGGGCGATGTCGATCACCTTGGGCAGGTTCGTGACGGTCTTCGGGTCGAGCTTGGCGAGCAGGCCCGCCTCGACCGCCTGGTTCTGCACGCCGTCGTCGATGAGCGCGACGTCGATCTGCGGCGCGGCCTGCTGCGCCTTGAGCTTGGCGACGGTGTCGGTGGAGCTGCCGGCGATGTAGGTGACCTTGCACGAGCAGGCCTTCTCGAAGCCGGGGATGACCGACTGCTTGAACGCTTCCTCGTACGACCCGCCGTACCCGGCGATGACCAGCGTGTCAGGGGCGGCGGACGGCGTGGGAGCGCCGCAGGAGGTGAGGACGAGGGCTCCGGCGAGGAGCCCGGCGGTCAGCGATCTGGGTGTCATGGCGACCTCCGCAGGGTGCGGTTCGGGGCTAGGTGGCCGATGCCGCGCGCGGTCGCGCCGGTCTCGACCAGGTCGGCGATGATGTCACCGAGGACGGGGGCGAGCTTGAACCCGTGCCCGCTGAAGGCCGCGGCGAGCACGGTCCGGCCGTGCCTGCCGAGCAGGCCGTGCCCGTCGGGGGTGAAGGCGTCGCAGTACGTCGCCACCCGCACCGGGTCGGGGCCCAGCCCCGGCAACGTCTCGGCGACCGCGCGCGCGACCTGCTTGACGTAGGAGACGGACACGCTGCGGGCCAGCGCGGCGGGCGAGGCGATCTCCCGCCAGGGCACGTGCAGGTTGATCTTGACGCCCGCGCCGTCCACCGCGGGGAAACACGAGTAGGCGGGCTCGCCGACGCGGATGGCGATCGGGCATCGGCCGGGGTCGAACAGGCTCTCGTCCCGGCGCGGGAACCAGGTCGAGGTGATGGCCTTGGTGGTCAGGGCGCGCGCGAGCGGTTCGGGCAGCAGGCCGCCGGCCGCCGCCCACGGGCCGGGGGCCAGCACCGCGTGGGTGAAACGGTGCTCGCCGTCCTCGGCCAGGACGGTGACGCCGGTGGAGTCCTCGCGCACTGCGCGTACGGGCGTGTAGCGGGCGACGCGCGCACCCGCCCGCTCGGCGGCGGCGGCCGCGGCCCCGACGGCGGGCTCGGGGCGCAGGTAGCCCGCGTCGTGGTCGACGACCATGACCTCGCCGTCGCGCAAGGGGTGTTCGGGCACCCGCCGCCGCGCGTCCTCGCCCGTCAGGACCTCGACGGGCAGGTCGTGGGCGCGGGCGGCGTCCAGCACCGCGCGCACCTTGGGGTGTTCGCGGGGGCCCGCCGTGACGCCGCCGACCGGGGTGAGCAGGCGGCGTCCCGCGGCCCGCTCCAGTTCGGCCCACAGGCCGCGGGCCTCGCGCAGCAGCGGCACGTAGCGGGGGCCTTCCTTGTAGGCCGTACGGAAGATGCGCGACTCGCCTCCGGCGGCCCCGCGGTCGTGGCCGGGGGCGTAGGCGTCGAAGCCGACGGCGTGGATGCCGCGCTCGGCCAGCCGCCACAGGGCCATCGAGCCGACGGTGCCGGTGCCGACGACGGCGACTGAGGTCATGGCTCCACTCCTTCGGGGGTTTCGGGGGGCATGGCGGTCTTTTCTGGAGGATTTTCGGCATGGCGAGAACGGGCCCGGCGCCGGTTCTGTCGCGCCGGTTCTCTCAGGGGGATGATTCAGCTGTGGTCGGTAGAGCCACTCAAGTCGGTCTCCACGTAGAAACGCTCGGACCGGGGCGGGACGATCATTTCCACGATCTCCGCGATCTCGCCCTGCCTGGTCCAGGTCTCACGCGTCCAGCGGAACGCGGGCGTGCCCGCGGGCAGGCCGAACGCCTCCGCCTCGGCACCGCCGAGGACGCACGGCTCCACGTACATCCTGGCCCGCACCAGCTCGATCCCGTGGTCGCGCAGGTAGGCGTGCGTGGTGAGGGGCTCCAGCGGCTGGTCGAGCAGGTCGGGCGCCAGCCGGAACGGCAACACGTGCAGTTCGGTGTTGATCACGAGGCCGGCCGTGTCCATCTTGTGGCGCTCCATCTGGATGACCGCCTCCTCGTCCGGCACGCCGGGCAGCCGCAGCCGCGCCGACCGCGCGGGCATCACCTGCGCCGAGACGACCTTGTGGTCACCGTGCGTCTCCGGCCCTTGGATCAGCAGGCCGGTGAAGCGGAGCAGGTTGTGCCGGCCGACGGCCTGGGCGACGAAGCTGCCGCGCTTGCGGAAGCGCACGATGAGCCCGGCGTCGGCGAGGTCGCGAAGGGCCCGCTGCACGGTGATGCGCGAGACCTCGAACTCCTTGCAGAGCTCGACCTCGGTGGGGATCCGGGTGCCCGGACCCCAGTGGCCGCTGCGGATACGCGCCTCCAGCGCCCTGCGGATCTGCACATGGAGCAGGAGGTCACGTTCTGACATGCCAAAATACTCGTTGTAGTGTTTAGTTATGTCAATAGGAGATTTGATATAACTTATCAACCTCTGTTGTGGTGAGGAGGCATCCGTTTCCCCAGATGGGCCGGTCGGGCGGCCTACGCTGACCTCATGGATGCTGATCTCATCGCCACGGCCGGCGAACTCTGGGACGCCGACCCCGGCTGGCTCAACACCGCCTCCTACGGCCTGCCGCCGCGGCGCGCCGCCGACGCCCTCCAGGCCGTGCTGACAGACTGGCGGCACGGCAGCAGCGACTGGGCGCCGTGGGACGCCTCCGTCGCCCGGTCGCGCGCGGCCTTCGCCCGCCTCATCGGCGCCCCCGTCGCCGACGTGTCGATCAGCTCCACCGTCTCCCAGATCATGTCGACGGTCGCCACGGCGCTGCCGCCGGGCGCGCGCGTGGTCGTGCCCGAGATCGAGTTCACCAGCAACCTGTTCCCCTGGGCGGTGGCCGCCCGGGTGGAGACCGTCCCCGCCGACCGGCTGGCCGACGCGATCGACGGCTCCACCAGCGCCGTCGCCTTCAGCCTCGTCCAGTCCGCCACCGGCCAGGTCGCGCCGCTCGCCGACATCGTGGCCGCCGCCAAGGCCTACGACGCGCTCGTCATCGCCGACGCGTCGCAGGCCTGCGGCTGGCTGCCGGTGGACGTCTCCGGCATCGACGCGCTCGCCTGCGCCGCGTACAAGTGGCTGATGGCGCCGCGCGGCGCCGCCTTCGGCTACCTGTCGCCCCGCCTGCGCGAGCGCATGCGCCCCCTGGCCGCCGGCTGGTACGCCGGCGCCGGCGAGGGCGGCTCCTACTACGGCCCGCCGCTGCGTCTGGCCCCCGACGCCCGCGCGTTCGACCTGTCTCCCGCCTGGTTCTCGTACGTCGGCGCGGCCCCCGCCATCGAGCTGCTGAACGAGCTCGGCGTCCAGCGGGTCCACGACCACGACGTGGCGCTCGCCAACCGCTTCAGGGCCGGGCTGGGTCTCGAGCCGTCCGACACGGCCATCGTCTCCGTGGACGCCCCGGGCGAGCAGCTGGAGGAGGCCGGCATCCGCGCGGCCGTACGGGCCGGGAAGGTACGCGCCAGCTTCCACGTCTACACCACCGCCGACGACGTCGACCGGGCGCTCGACGCGCTGACCTGACCCGGGCGGGCCGAGCCCGGCCGGCGCGGGTCCGGATCACCTTCCGGGGCAGAACACCGCTTCCGCCGCCTTGTTGACCAGGGGTCGCACCGTGTCGCTCTGGAGGGTCAGCGTGACGGACACGGCGTACTGGAGGCGGCCGTCGGCCGACACGTAGGTGGGCGTGTAGAAGCCGGGCGCGCCTCCCACGACCTCACGCAGCTGGAGCTTCCCGCCGCAGAGGCGCTCGCCGTCCGGCGGGGCGGCGCGCTTCGGCCCGCCGATCACCTCCTGCAGCCGGGGCGGCAGCAGCTTGCCCTGGGCGTAGGCACGATGGAAGTCGCTGACCTCTTCCGCCGTGGAGACGACTCCGCCGGCCGCCCACAGATGGCTGGCGTTGATCCGGTCCACATCGTGGAGCTCGCCCTGCTCGTCGGGGTGGTAGCCGTGGTTGTGCGGGCCCTTGATGCCTTCGGGGGGCTTGGTGGGCAGGTAGGTGCGGCGCATCTCGAGCGGGGTGAACAGCCGCCGATCGAGCTCGTCGGCCAGGGCGTGGCCGGTCAGCCTCTCGACGATCATGCCGAGCAGGATGTAGTTGGTGTTGGAGTAGGAAGCCTTCTCGCCCGGCTCCTGCTCCCTGGCCACGCCGCGCGCGAGCTTCACCAGATCGGCGGGCTTGAGATAGGTCGTGAAGTCGAAGGGATCGATCTTCCCCGAGGCGAAATAGTTGGGGACGCCGGAGGTGTGGTCGATCAGCTGCCGGACAGTGATCTCGTCGGCCAGCTCGACCAGATCCTGCTCCGCCGTCTCGGGCAGCACGTCGGCGAGCTTGTCGTCCACGCCCAGCCTGCCCTCTTCGACCAGTTGCATCACCACCGTGGCGACCATCAGCTTGGTCTGCGATCCGATGCGGTAGCGGGCGCTGCTGGGAACCGTCCCGCCCTTGCCGTCCAGCAGGCGGGAGCCCGCCGAACCCCTGCCCACCCGCTTGCCGTCGACGTACAGCTCCCCGAGAGCGCCCACCACCTCGTCGGTCCCGGCCAGGGCGCTCAGGGCCCGCTGCACGTCCCCGAACCGGGGCCGGTCGGCCGCCGACGCGGCGGCGGGAGACACAGCGGGAGACACGGCGGGGCCCAGTGTCAGCACGGCGCACGCCAGGCCGGCGACCCTCGCCACGATCGCACGTTTCATGACCGAAGTCCTTTCTGTCCGGGCGGGGCGGGAGGCGCCCGCACGCCGGTGATGTGATCGTTGTTCTAGCCCGGCCGCTGTTTCCCCACCGTTTCCC
>NZ_SMKP01000170.1:0-24462 GCF_004349015.1 Nonomuraea diastatica | reverse complement strand
GGTGGCCACGTCCCTGATCAGCCCCGGCAGCGCCGCCGCGTCGCCGAACGCCGGCCCGCCGGGCAGCAGCCCGCGCGCCGCGCACTCCATCGCGAAGGCGAGCGTCCCGCCGAGCGAGACGGGGTCGAGGCCGAGGTCGTTGCAGAGGGCGTTCGCGGCGAGCACGGCGTCGAGGTCGTCGATCCCCAGGTTCCACCCGAGTGACAGGAACGCCTCCTGCCCGAGCCCGCCGGAGCGCCGCTCGGCCGGCCCGGGCGGGGCGTACACCTTGAGGCAGTCGTTCGGGCACCCCGGGCACGCGCCCGTGGTCGCCACCGCCCGCCCGTCGTAGTCGCGGACGGCCGGAACCCGCAGCCCGCTCACTCCCGGCACGGAGAAGTTCCGCACCGACGCGTAGCCGGGATCGAGGGGATCGCCCACCCACCCGGCGAACCCGGGCTCGCCCGCCTGGAGGACCGCCAGCGGGTTCGTGACCAGCGACTCGCGGTAATAGGCGGTCAGCCCGGCGATCGTGCCGGGGTCGGCGACCGGCGCGGGGGCGTCGCCCGCGCACACGATGGCCTTCAGGTTCTTGGCACCGAGGACCGCGCCGAGGCCGTACCGCCCGGCGGGGAAGGCGTGGTCGGTGACCACGCTCGCGTACCTGACGAGGTTCTCACCGGCGGGCCCGATGGCCGCGACATGGGCCGTGCCGCCGTGCCGGGCCCGCAGGGCGTCGGTCGTGGCGGCGGTGCCGAGCCCCCACAGGTCGCCGGCGTCGCGACACGAGACCTCGCCGCCCTCGATCAGCAGGTACGACGGCCGCTCGGCCCGCCCCAGCACGGCCAGCGCCCTGGCCCCCGCACCGCGCATCCCGGCGGCGAACGGCCCCAGCGCGTGCGACTCGCCGGCCACCCCCGTCAGCGGCGACTTGGCCAGGAACACCGCCTTCGCCAGCCCGGGAGCGGCCGTCCCGCCCAGCATCCCCGCGGCCACGTACAGCAGGGCGCGGGGGTCGTACGGATCCAGCCCGGCGGGCGTGCGCTCGGCCATCAGGCGCAGCCCGAGTATGGACCCGCCAAAGTGCCCCCTCTCGGCCGTGCGGTCTTCGCGTTCCGCGTTCCCGCTGGTCAGATCGACAATGAACGGCAACGAAAGCCTCCTTGAGCTAGAGCAGGCGGCCGGTCGGGGCACGTCCCTCACCGTCCGCCGGCGCAGGAGCGGCACAACATCACACATCACCGGAACGACGCAACCCACCGATGTCACTCCCGATCCACCGGCGAAACTCGATCCCGAATGTGACCCGGCCCTTTTCGCGCCGGATATGAGGGGAAGGGGCGGGCCGGGGCGGGAGCGACGGTTGCCGTGGCCCTCCGCGGATTTCCGTTGATCTCCTGGGCAGGAGGTCAGGGATGTCCACACCCGATCTCATCCTGGCCCTCGGCGGCGGGGCCGCGCTGCTCGCCGCCATCCTCCCTCAGGTGCTCGCCCGCAGGCCGCTCTCCCTCCCGCTGGTCTACCTGCTGGGCGGCGTGGTGCTGTTCGCGCTGCCGATCGCCCTGCCCGGCCCCGACCCGGTCGCCCACCGGACGGCCCTGGAGCACATCACCGAACTGTGCGTCGTCGTCTCCCTCATGGGGGCCGGCCTGGCGATCAACCGGCGGGCCGGGGTCCGCGCCTGGTCGACGACGTGGCGGCTGCTCGGCCTGGTGATGCCGCTGACCGTGGCAGGGGTGGCCGTCGCCGCGACCCTCCTGCTGGGCTGGCCGGCCGGGGCGGCGCTGCTGCTCGGGGCGGTGCTGGCGCCCACCGACCCGGTGCTCGCCTCCGACGTGCACGTGGGTGAGCCCGTGGACGTCGAGAACGCCGACGACGAGGTCCGCTTCGCCCTCACGTCGGAGGCCGGGCTCAACGACGGGCTGGCCTTCCCCATCGTGTACGCCGCCATCGCCGTCGCGGTGGCCGGCGGCACGGGCTGGCTGGGGGAGTGGGCGCTGGTGGACGTCCTCTACCGAACGGCGGCCGGGGTGGCCATGGGGCTGCTGATCGGCTGGCTGCTCGGGCGCCTGTTCTTCCGCGCCCCAGCCCGCGGGCTGCGCCTGTCGGAGCGCAGTGACGGCTTCGTGGCGCTGGCCGCCACCTTCCTGTCGTACGGGGTGACGGAGCTCGCGCACGGGTACGGCTTCGTCGCGGTGTTCGTCACGGCGTGCGCCATCAGGCGGGCCGAGCACGGGCACGGCTACAACAGCGTCCTGCACGGCTTCGTGGAGCAGATCGAGCGGCTGTTCACGGCCTGGCTGCTGCTCCTGCTCGGCGGCTTCGTCGCGGCCGGTGGCCTGGCGGCGCTCACCTGGCGCGGCGCGGCCGTCGGGGTCCTGCTGCTGCTGGTGATCCGGCCGCTGGCGGGCTGGCTCACGCAGCTGGGCGGCCCGGCGGGGCCCAGGGAGCGCCTGGTGATCTCGTTCTTCGGCATCCGGGGGATCGGGTCGCTGTTCTACCTGGCGTACGCGCTGGGCCAGGCCGGTTTCGGCGTGCCGCCCGAGGAGCTGTGGGCGGTGACGGGCTTCACCGTGGTGGCCTCGGTCGTGCTGCACGGGATCACGGCGACCCCGGTGATGAACCGCATCGACGCGCTCCGCGACCGCGTCGGACGCGGCTCCCCCTCGGGTGAGGCGCCCACCGCCCGGCCCTCGCGCTGACGCGCCGGCCTGGAGGCTGAACGGGGTCACACCGCGCCGAACGGGTCACACCTCGCCGACGCGCCGGCCTGCGACGCCGGCGCCCCGGCAGCCGCCGATGTGCTCGTGACCGTCCGGCAGGAGCGGGCGCATGTCCGGCATCCCGCCCCTTTCCTGATCCACTGGGTGATCCACAACTATGACAGTCTCTCGAAGACGAACTCGTGCTTGAGGAACGACGTGTCGTACTCGTGTCCCGGGAACGGCGGGATGAGCTGGGACGCCTGGAACAGCCGCCAGCCGTCACGCAGGGCGTCCACCCCCGTCATGTACGGCGGTTCGTCCCCCGTCGCCCGCCGTCGGGTTCGTACGGCCGCTGCCGTCGTAGGACGACCGGCCCACCCACGCCGAGCTGGAGGCCGGGCGGATCGAGCACGTGGCCGACAGCGCGCCCGTGTTTCCACTCGACAGCCCACCACGCCAGTCCCAGGCGAGCCGCCCAGTGGACGGCCCGCTCGCCTGGTACGAATCGCCCTGGTGGCAGCCGGCCGCCTTCGCGATCTTCCTGATGGCCTGCCTCGGCTACCCGCTGGCGGCTGTGGCCAGGCGGATGCGCGGGCGCCGTGGCGCGCCTGTGGCAGCCTGGCCCGCTCGCGTGCTCGTCGCCACCGTGCTGGCCACGGTGCTCGGTTTCCTGGCCTACTTCGGTGTACTGATCGTCGCCGGTGCGTCCGTGCTCGGGCCGGCGTCCTCGGCCGCCCCGTACCATGGCTCCTGCTCCAGTTCCTCGCTGTGACAGCGATCGCCGCCGGCCTCACCACCGCCGCCGCCTGGCGAGGCCGGCATGACCTGGCCCCCGCCGGGCGAGTACGGCTGGGCCTGCTGCTCGTGGCCGCGGTGGCGTTCGTGCCGTGGGCGGTGTACTGGGGGCTTGTCGTTCCGTAGGCCCCGACCAGCGCCGGACGAACGCGTAAACCGCGTCATACGGGGAAGTTCACCGGCGGGGCCCGCCACCCGCTCCCGCACCGGGTCGCATAGCCGATCGCGTCCGGCACCGCTCGCAGGTCATGCGACACGCACCGCATCGGCGGGCGATACGAGCAGGCCCTGACCTCGCATGCGGGATCGGCAACCGCGACGGGCAGTTCGAGGCCATCCACGGCATGGGCCTTCTGCGGCACGACCGGGGCCATCACGACCAGGCGCTCGACAGCCACCGGAAGGCGCTGCATCGTGCCGCGGACCCGGGCCAGCCGGGCGACCAGGCCCGCCGCCCACGACGGCCTCGCCCACGCCGCGCTGGGCCAGTGCAAGGACGCCCCTCACCACCGGTCCCAGGCCGGCCATCCTGACCAAGCTCGGCACCGACCACACAGGTGGACAAGCGACAACAGCACCTCGCGGTGATCGCAGCCGCCGCCCTGATCGCGCGGCAGAACCCCAGTTCACGTCACGAAACCGTGTTTCCGGGCGGGACGGGATCCGAGCCAGGTCGTGAGCTCCTTGATGAGCGCCCCCCTGCCCCGTTCCTCCCGGTCCAGGTGGGTGTAGTGAGTCGCCTGCTCGAGCGTTACGGTCCGTACGGCTTGCGCCCGCCGTAGGTCGGCTTTCAGAGTGGGCACGTCTTCCTCCCTGCTCCAGAAGTCGAGCTCGCTGCGCACGATGAGCGTCTTGGCGGTGATCGTCCCGGCGTGCCATAGCTTGCGGCCAATGGCGAGGTAGAACGAGTCGGAGAGGGCACCGGTGGGGGCACGAAAGCTCGGCGGCTGCCGCTGCTCCGACGTAGGGTCGCTGGCGAGTGCCAGCCTGACGTAGGCGTCCACGACGTTGGGGTCCCGCCACTGTGTCTTGTCCTCGACCGGAATGCTGCTATCCCAGCTGGGTATCAGCGACTCGCCGGTGGACAGCCGGTAGGCGCCGAACTTTCCGGTGTTGAACTCCCCCGGACGCTCCGGATCCTCGTATTGGCTGCCGCGGCCCAGGGTCGGATGCCCGTCGACCGCGCCGTAGAGGCTGTTGTAGAACACCAGATGACTCACCGCGCCGGGATACCGGGACGCGTACCAGCCGAGCCAGTGGGCGCCGGTGGCCCAGCCGACGAGGGCGACCGCCCTCCGCCGTGATCTCGCCTGGATGCCCCGCACGGCGGCGGCAACGTCTTGGACGACATCAACGCCCGTCGCCAGGGGCGGGTTCTCCAGGGGTGGGTCGTCCATCTCGGCGGGCCGGGTAGATGCGCCGTAGCCTCGGGCGTCCATGATGTGGACACGATGCCCGGCCAGGGCGAGATCGGCCGCGAGTGAGCCGCCGTCGACCGGCAGGTCGAAGCTCGCTTCTCCGGGCACCCGGGCGCCGTGCAGCAGGAGGACCGGCGGGAGGTCCCGGCCTCTGCCAGGTGCCCAGACCTCCCGCAACGCGATCCGGATGCCGGAACCACTGCGCACGTGCCAGGGGGACCGGCGTATCGGGTTTTCGGAGGCATGCGCTGGGCCGGACTGCACGAGAGGTGCGGCGGCAAGCAAGGCGCCCCAGCCCAACACCTGCCGACGCGGCAAGCCCTCGGACATGACAATGACCTCCTGTTGACGCGTGACGATTGCCGCCATCAGACTCGCATGCCGGCCGAGAGTCATTACTATCGATTACTAGATTTGCCACCATCGATATGGCTTACATATCGCCGAGCGATTGGAGCACCATGGAGCTGCGTCATATGCGGTGCGCCGTGGCTCTCGCCGACACCCTCCATTTCGGGCGTGCCGCAAAGCGCCTGGGCATCGCCCAGCCACCTCTGAGCCAGCAGATCAAGAGCCTCGAGGAAGAACTGGGGGTCAGGTTGTTCGAGCGCTCATCGCGTCAGGTCGCCCTCACCCTCGCCGGCGAGGCGTTCATCGGTGAAGCACGCGCGATACTTTCCAAGGTCGAACGCGCCACGCTCGCCGCGAGGGCAACCGGCCGAGGCGAAGCCGGCCAGCTGATGATCGGCCTGGTCGGGTCCGCCGCCGCGGCCACGCTCCCGACGCTTATCCGCGCCTTCCGCCGCAGACACCCGGGCGTAGAGCTCAGGTTGCGGGAGCTGCCGACGGCGAGCCAGGCCGAACAGCTGCTCATCGGCGAGCTGGATGCCGGGCTGCTGCGCCCGCCGCTTGCCGGGAAGGCCGCCGCCCGGTTGAGCCTGAAGCCGCTCGAGAAGGAGGCACTCCTCGCCGTGCTCCCTTCCGATCACCGCCTCGCGGGCCGGTCAAGCATCCCGGTATCACTCCTGGCCGGGGAGGATTTCGTGCTGTTTCCTCGGCAGGCGGGACCAGGTCTCTACGATCAGGTCACCAGCCTGTGCCGACGTGGCGGCTTCGTCCCCGCGGTGGCTCAGGAGGCCGTCCAGATGCAGACCATCGCAGGCCTGGTCGCCGCGGGGCTGGGCGTCTCCCTCGTCCCCGCCTCGGTGGCGAGGCTCACCCGCCCGGACGTGCGCTTCGTCCCGGTGACGCCGCGCGTGCACGCCTCGACGCTCAGCCTCGCCTGGCGCACCGGAGACACCTCGCCTCTCGTCGACAATCTTGTACGGCTGGCGCGAGACCTGTTCCGCGCTGCTCAGTAGGACGTGGGTCGGGACGCATCGCCGGCCCCGGACCACGGCGCGAGGTCAGCCGGTCAGGTAGCCGCCCGAGGCGTCGACGTCGGTTCCGACCACGGCGGACGCCTCGTCCGAGGCAAGGAACATGATCACGCGGGCGATCTCGTCGGGGTGCACGATCCGTTTGACCGGATAGTCCTGCGCGATTTCCTCGTAGGTCGTCCCGAACGCCTCGGCGGCGCGCCGCAGCATCGGGGTGTCCACCGCTCCCGGCGCCAGGGCGTTGACGCGGATGCCCTTGTCCGCGTATTCCAGCGCGGCGACCTTGGTGAGCGAGGCGACGGCGTGCTTGCTGGCGTTATACGGCGCGATGGTGGCGAACCCGACTTCGGCGGAGATCGAGGCCGTGTTGATGATGACGCCGCGACGCTGGCGCAACATCCTCGTCAGCTCATACTTCATGGACATGAAGACACCCCGGGCATTGGTGCGCCAGACGGCGTCGAAGTCCCGTACCGGCTGCTGGTGCAGCGGTGCGGCCCGGGGCGTTTCGACGCCCGCGTTGTTGACGGCGATGTCGATCCGGCCGTAGCGGCGCACGCACTCCGCGACCAGCGCCACGACGTCGGATTCCTCGCGGACGTCGGCACGATGGAAGCTCGCCTCTCCGCCGGAGTCGCGGATCTCGCGTTCGTTACGCCGTCCCAACTCGGTACGCCGGCCACAGAACATCACCCGGGCGCCCTCCTTGGCGAAGGCGTAGGCGGTGGCCTTGCCGATGCCCGAGGTCGCTCCAGTGATGAGCACGCTCTTCCCCGCGAACCGGCCCGTGCCGCGGGGGCGGCCGCCTCCGGCCGGCGCCGTGTGCGCGGCCGCGACGGCTTCCCCGCCCGGGAGCGCTGCCGCCGCTGCGAGGCCGGCAGCCGCCGCCATCAGGACTTCGCGTCGCGGCGAGCGCGATGGCTGGTGGCGTTCGGCATGTGGATCACGTGACATGGTCGTCCTCCCGTATGGGTGCGCTCTGGAGCGAGGAGCCGAGTTCGGGCACAGTGGCGGGCGCCCCGCGAGGACGCCGGGAGCCGCTCCACCGGAACGCCGGCATGACGGCCGCCTGGTCCCGGATCCCGCGAGGTCCAGAAAACCCCGTTGTCCGGGCCACGTCCAAGACCTCTTTCTATACAGTAAATGCATAGATCGTCTTTAGGATCGCGCAGGAGGCCGGCGCATGGATGTGGACACGCGTGCCCTGCGGTACTTCATCGAGCTGGCCGAACAGCTCAACTTCACGCGAGCCTCGGAACGGCTCTTCGTTTCCCAGCCGGTCCTAAGCCGCAGAATCCGGCGCCTGGAGGAGGACCTGCGCACGCCGCTCTTCGAGCGGACCAGCCGGCAGGTGCTGCTCACCACCGCCGGAGAGGCTTTCCTCCCGCTCGCCCGGCAACTGGTCGCCGACTGGCAGACCGCCCAGCGCACCGCGCGGCTCGTTGCCGCCGTCACGGCACGCATTCTGCGGGTCGGGTTCGAGGCCTCAGGCGCCGGTTCGCTGGCCACCCACGCCTATGCCGAGTTCCGTCGGCTGCACCCCGACTTCTCCGTCGAGCCGAAACGCTTCGAGTGGGGCGGTGAGGTCGCCGCGCTGCACGAAGGGCTCGTCGACGTCGCCTTCGTGTGGCTCCCAGCCGACACGACCGGACTGCACACCGAGATCGTCGCCGTCGAGAGGCGCATGGTCGGCATCGCCGCCGGACACCACCTGGCAGGGCGCGAGACGATCTCGATCCTGGACCTGTCCGATGAACCACTGGTATGGACCCGCCGGGCTCCGAAGCACTGGGTCGACTGGTGGGCGGTGAACCCACGTCCCGGCGGACGCGAGCCGATCTGGGGTCCGGAGAACGACAACGTCGAAGAGATGCTCGAACACGTCGCCTCCGGGTCGGCGGTCTGCATCGGTCCCGAGTCGATGAGCCGGCACTACAGCCGGCCTGACCTGGCCTGGCGGCCCGTCCACGACATCGCGCCGCTGCGCATCGCGATGTGCTGGCCGCTGAGCAGGACCGATCAGCCCGTGGCCGCTTTCGGCGCTATCGTCCGCCGGCTGGCCGGCCGTACCTGACCGCGGCCGGGAGAGGCCACCGCAGACCCGCGATGGGCGTCCTTCTGCGTGTGCACGCGTGTACCCGCAGAAGGACCTGCCGACCGACGACTAGTCAGAGTGACAGATGCAGGCCGACGGGCGAGCCGAGAGGCTGGGCGTGTCCTGAAAGGAGCACGCATGTCGGATGAGGCATCCCAGAAACCCACCAGGCGCACCGTGTTGCGCGGAGGTGCGGCCGTCGGAGCGGCCCTGACGGTCGGCCATCACCTGCCCGCCCCCGCGGCGAACGCCACCCCCACCGCGGGAACCACGCGCCCGATCTCCCTTACCGTCAACGGACGGCACGTGACGCCGGCCATCGACCCGCGCACAAGCCTTCTCGACGCTCTACGCGACGAAATGGGCATCACGGGGCCGAAGAAGGGCTGCAATCAGGGTGCCTGCGGGGCCTGCACGGTACTGCTGGACGGGCGGCGGGTGCTGTCGTGCCTCACCTTCGCGGTGATGCACGAGAAGCAGGAGATCACCACCATCGAGGGGATCGCCGACGGCGACAGCCTGCACCCCGTACAGCAGGCGTTCATAGACCACGATGCGTTCCAGTGCGGCTTCTGCACGTCCGGGCAGATCGTCTCCGCCGTCGGACTGCTCGCCGACGAACCCGGCATCGCGAAGGACCGCATCCCGGAGGCGATGAGCGGCAACCTCTGCAGGTGCGCGGCCTACTGCAACATCCGGGACGCCATCGAGTCGGCCTCCGCCGCGATGGCGAGGCAACGATAGGCATGGAACCCTTCCAGTACATACGGGCCCGCGACGTCGGCGAGGCGATCCGGGTGCTCGCCGACAATCCCACGGCCGCCGTCATCGCCGGCGGAACCGACCTGACAACCCTGATACGCGACGGGATCCGGCGGCCCAGCCACCTGATCGACATCAACGGGCTCGACCTCGCCGAGGTCTCCGCACGACCGGACGGAGGGCTCCGCATCGGTGCCCTGTGTCGCAACGCCGTCTCCGACAAACGGATCGAGCGGAACTTCCCGGTCCTCGCCGAGGCATTGCGCTCCGGCGCGTCTCCGCAGATCCGCAACCGCGCAACCTTCGGTGGCAACCTTTTGCAGCGGGTGCGCTGCCCCTACTACCGGGTACCCGAATTCGCCTGCAACCGCCGTGACCCCGGTTCCGGCTGTGCCGCGCTGAGCGGCGACAGCAGCCGCCAGGCGATCCTGGGCACGAGCGGAGCGTGCGTCGCCGTACACCCGTCCGACTGCGCCGTCGCCCTGCAGGCACTCGACGCCGAGATCCTGGTGCGCGGGCCCCGCGGGGAGCGCCGCATTCCCATCGACGCACTGCACCGGCTGCCCGGCCGCACTCCCGCCGAGGAGGTCACGCTGCGCCGCGATGAACTCATCCTCGCCGTCGAGCTGCCTCCACGGGCCTCCTCCGAGCGCTCCCACTACGTCAAGTTCCGGGACCGTGCCTCGTACGCCTTCTCGCTGGCCTCCGCCGCCGTCGCTGTGGAGCTGCGCGGCGGCAGGATCCGCTCGTCCAGGATCTCCCTCGGTGGCGTGGCACCCAAACCGTGGCGGGCGGAGGCGGCCGAGCGGGCGCTGAACGGCCGGCCCCTCGACAAGGACGCCATCGACGCCGCCGCGAAGGCCGCGACCAACGGCGCCGCGCCACGTCCCGACAACACATACAAGGTGAGCCTCGCCCGGGAAGTCGTGCGGCAGGCCCTCACCGAGCTGAAAGGTGACTGATGACATCCAGGACGACCGAGGTGCCGAAGTCGGGGATCGGCGCGCCCGTGGACCGGGTGGAGGCACGCGACAAGGTCACCGGTTCGGCCCGGTACACCGCCGACGCCCGGCTTCCCCGCATGACCCACGCCGCCCTCGTCGCCTCCACGGTCTCCTCGGGCCGGGTGCGCCGCATCGACACCGCACGGGCGGCGGCCGCGCCCGGTGTGCTCGCCGTCCTCACCCACCGCGACCGGATGCCGTGGAAGGGCAGCCCCGCGGACGCCCAGTACGTCGAGAACCGCTTCCCGCTGGCCGATGACCGGATCACCTACTACGGGCAGTACCTCGCCGTCGTCGTCGCCGAGACACCGGAGCAGGCCGAGCACGCGGCCTCGCTCGTGGCCATCGACTACGAGGTGCACCGGCCCGTGCCGACCCTCGACGAGGCGCTTCCCGACGCCTACACCGCGACCGGGCGGTTGATCCAACCGCCGTTCCCCCAGCGGGCCGTGCTGCCGCAGGACGCCGATCCGCAGGCGGCGCTGGACGGCGCGGCCGTGCGTATCGACACCACTTACCGGGTGCCGCACTACAGCCACGCCCCGCTGGAGCCGGGCGCTGTGGTCGCCTCCTGGGAGGGGGGCACGCTCACCCTGCGTGACTGCAGCCAGAAAGTGCACGTGCACCGGGACGTCGTGGCCGCCGTGTTCGGGCTGCCGCCCGACCGTGTCCGGGTACTGTCCCCGCTTGTCGGCGGGGCGTTCGGCAACAAAACCACCGTATGGGCCCACAGCCTGCTCGCCGCGGCGGCCGCACGGGCCGTCCGGCGCCCGGTCAAGCTCGTCATCACACGCAAGCAGAGCTTCACCGCGATGGGTCACCAGCCGCCGATCATCCAGCGCATACGCCTCGGTGCCGACGCCCGCGGCAAGCTCGCGGTGATCTTCCACGACGTCGTCAACGCGACCGAGGTGCGTGGCGACCGGCCGGAGCCGGCGGTCGTCTCCACGGCCTCCACCTACGCCGCGCAGGCTCTGTCGGTCACCACGCGGGTCGCGAAGGTGAACATCGGCCCGTCCCAGAACCTGCGGGCGCCGGGCGACGGCCCCGGCTCCTTCGCCCTGGAGAGCGCGATGGACGAGCTGGCGTACCGCCTCGACATGGACCCGCTGGAGCTGCGCCGCCGCAACCACCTGGACAGGGACCCGCTCAGCCGCAGAGAGTGGAGCGACAAGAACCTGCTGGAGGCCTACGATCTGGGTGCCGAGCGCTTCGGCTGGTCGCGCCGTCCGGCCAAGCCGGGCTCGCTCCGCGACGGCGACGATCTGATCGGGTACGGCATGGCCACCGCCGTCCGCGGCGAACTCCCCGACGGCAAGGCGACGCAGGCTGAGGTGGTGATCCGGGCGGACGGCACGGCCGAGGTACGCGCGGCCATCCAGGAGATCGGGACCGGCAGCCTCACCCTGGTCGCCCAGATCACCGCGGCCGGCACCGGCGTGCCCCTCGACCGGGTGGACGTCCGGGCGGGCGACACGAGGCTGCCCAGGACCCCGGGCAACGGCGGCTCGAAAGCGACGGGGTACACCGGCTCCGCCGTCCATCTCGCCGCGGAGCAGGCCCGCGCGACAGCCGTGCGCATGGCCGTCGCAGACCCGGAGTCGCCCCTGTACGGGCTGCCGCAGGGCGAGATCGAGGCGGGCGACGGCAAGCTGTTCCACCGGGAGAAGCCGCGGCGCGAGGAGACCTACCGTGACCTGCTGACCCGCCACGGAGGCAAAGCGGTCCTGGGCAAGGGGCACTACAAACCGCGCACGTCGCACGCGGTGGCCACGTTCGGCGCGCACTTCACCGAGGTGCGCATCAACCCCCGGCTGCCGCGAGTCCGCGTCACCCGGCACGTCGGCGTCTTCGACATCGGCCGGGTCACCAACCACAAGGCGGCACGGAACCAGGCGCAGGGCGGCATCGTGATGGGCATGGGCTGGGCGCTGATGGAGCAGCTGGTCCCCGACCCGGTCTCCGGGCGGTACCTCGGCCCGGCGTTCACCGACTACCACATCCCGGTCAACGCCGACGTCCCCGACATCGACGTCCTCTTCGTGGACAAACCCGACACGGTCGCCCACCCGCATGGCAGCAAGGGCATGGGCGAGGTGATCTCGGTCGGCGTCGCCGCGGCCATCGCCAACGCCGTCTACCACGCCACCGGCAAGCGGATCACCGACCTGCCCATCACCCCGGACAAACTGATGGGCTGACGCACGCGCGCTGAGCGGGTTAGAGGTCGGCGTCGCGCAGTTGGGAGCGGCTGCTGATCCCCAGCTTGGGAAAGATCTTGTACAGGTGGTAGCCGACGGTCCGCGGGCTCACCGCCAGCCGAGCGCCGATCTCCCGGTTGCTCAGCCCCGCCGCAGCCAGCCGGGCGACCTGCAACTCCTGAACCGTCAGTCGAGCAGTGGGATCGCCGCGGCGCCGCCGGGTCGCGCCGCCGGCGGCCCGCAGCTGACGCCGTGCGCGTTCCGCCTCCTGCTCCGCGCCGAGCCCCTCCAGCACCTCGACTGCGTGACGCAACTGCCTCCTTGCCTCGCCCTCGTGCCGTGTGCGCCGCAGCCACTCGCCGTACAGCATCGCCGTACGGGCCTGGATGAACGGCTCGTCCGCCGCGCCCGGCGCTGCCAGAGCCTCCCGGAAATGCTTGTCGGCCGCGTCCCCCTCCGCGAGCAGCGCCCGCAGAGCGTGCCGGTGCAGCTGTGGCCACGTCAGCGTGCTCTGCTCCGACCACTGCTCGAACTCCCGCGCAGCCTGCTCGGCGCCTTCTCTGCGGCCCGCCCGCACCTGCGCCTCCACCCCATCGAGGGCGGCGCGGCGCGCCAGCCGGCGGTGGGCGAACGGAGATCCAGGCCGGCCGAGCGACCCAAGCCGTTCGCAGGCCTCCTCGTAGTCGTCCGCATTCAGCGCCAGCCGTCCCAGCGCCCACTGCGCGGTGGCCGCCGCTGACCTGTTGCCCTGCGTGACCGCCAGCGCCAGGGCCCGCTCGGCGTGTTCGCGGCACTCGTCCTCCTGCCCGCGCCCGGCGCACAGGAGGGCGAGCAGGGCCAGCAGGTCCGCCTCCAGGACGGGCTGACCCACGTCCCGCGCCGCGCGCAGCCCCTCCTGCGCGTGCGCCGCGCATTCCTGCCACATTCCCAGCCGGTACTCCAACTCCGCGAGCCAGGACAGGAGCAGGACGTAGACGGCCAGCATCCCGGTGGCGTCGAGGTGCGCACACGCCTCCAGGGTGAAGGCGCGGACCTGCCGGGGCGGTGCCCCGAACGTCCCGAGCGCCGCCGCCCACACCCAGCGGATCGCCTCGTCACGGGCGAGAGACTTCGGGGCCGCATCGAACAGCTGCCACGGAGACAGCCCGTGCCGGGGCCGGTCGGCGAGAGACTCCGCGAGCCACCGGCCATACCTGGCATAGCCCGGGTCCCGGGCACCCGCGGCCTCGATCTGCGCCGCGGCGCGCAGCGCCTCGTCCATGCGGTCGGCGCGCAGCGCCCCGTCGACGGCCATGAACGTCAGGTCGACCGCGCGCTCCGTGTGCCGGTCAGTCAGCAACTCGGCGACGTGCAGCAGCCGGGCGACGGCCGCCTCCTGGTCGCCGTCCCAGAGCTCCATCATGCCCTGCAACCGGAGCAACTCCAGCCGAGTGACGTCGTCCGCAGGCCGCACGAGCGCCTCCCGCAGCAGCGGGCGGGCGAGCTGAGGACTGCCCGACTTCCAGGCGGCGTCCGCCGCTGCGGTCAGCCGCCTGGTGTGCTGCTGCGGGGCCGTGCTCATCTGGGCGGCCCGGTGCAGTACGGCCGCAGCGGCGGCCAGGCCACCTCGCCTCTTCACCTCCGCCGCACCGGCCTCCAACATCTCCGCCAGCCGATCGTCGGGTCCCGTCGCCGCGAGCGCGCGGTGCCACACGGCCCGTTCGCCCTGCGCCGGCTCCGGCGACAATGCCAGCTCGTCGGCGAGAGCTCGGTGGACGCGTGCCCGGCTCTGCGTAGAGGCGTCGGCATACACAGCGGCCCGTACGAGCGGATGCCGGAAGCGCAGCCGGGGCCCCGGCAGGTCCAGGTGCCCCGCGCGTTCGGCCGCGTCCAACGCCCGAGCGTCCGCCCCGAGCCGGCCGGCCGCGCCCAGCACGATGTCGGTGCGGCCGCTGTCCTCGGCGGCCGCCACCAGGAGCAGGGTGCGTACCTGCTCGGGAAGGCCCCTGGTCCGCTCCGCGAAGACCGCGCGCAGACGCCGGCCGACCGGGGCCGTACCGGTGAGGACGATCCTCTCGGCCACCTCCGGCGGGTCGCCGAGCCGGACCACTTCCTCCAGCGCCAGCGGGTTGCCGCCGACGGCCGAGACGATCGCGCGCCTGGTGGGTCCCGGTGTCCCCCATCCCTGTTCGTCGAGCAGCGCGGAGGCGGCGTCTTCGGCAAGCCCGTGAAGCGCGATCCGGGGGAAATCCCGGGTGTCCGGGGCGGCGGGCGCCTTCCCGATGAGGTCCCCGGCGTCCCCGGCCCCTTCGGGCTCCCGCAGGGCGGCGAGGAGGCCGATGGGCAGGCGGTCGAGCCGGCGGGCGGCGAAGAGCACGACTCCTGCGCTAGCCCGGTCGAGCCACTGCAGATCGTCCACGACGACGAGCAGCGGGGTCTCGTCCGCCGCCCGTCGCAGCAAGGAGAGCGCGGCGATGCGTACCGGCAGGTCGGCGGTGGGCGCGGGGGACAGGCCCAACGCGCTGCGCAGCGCCGCGGCCTGCTGCTCCGGCAGCTCTGGCAGCAGGTCGAGCAGCGGGGACAGCAGCTGGTGCAGCCCTCCGAAGGCCAGCGGGAGCTCTGCCTGCACGCCTGAGCAGCCGAGCACCCGCATGGCAGACCCAGCCTCCGCAGCCGCCCACCGCAACAGCGCGGTCTTCCCGATCCCGGCCTCGCCCTGCACCACGAGGGCCCGGCCCCGACCGCGGCGAGTGTCGGAAACGAGGCCGCTCAACGCCTGAAGTTCCTCTTCCCGCCCATGGAGCATGATTGGAGGCTACCTCCGCGGAACGCCCGGAAGCCGGTGGGCGAGGTCATGTTTCATCAGACACAGCCCTCGCACATACAGCCGTTTGAGCAGCAGCGTCTCGACCACCAGGAAGTCACACGCGATGGTCGCGCGGCGTGAGCGGCCAGGAACTGCCTGTCGGAACCCAGCGGCGTTCCGTGCGGATCGCCGCTGTCGAACCGGGCTCGGTGCACGATCTGACCGCCGCCCGCGCACATGTGCCCGGTGCGCTGTACACCGCTGCCGCGGGCGGACTGCGCCGTCTCGGTGAACGCGGGTTTGCCCTGATCAAAGGTTCAAGCCCCTCTCTGCGTTCGGGACACACGGTTCATTGGACTCTCCGCGACTGCTATGAGGACCCCGGACCGGCAGCCGACAGCGGCGGCCGAGGCTCTGGCGGTCGGGCCCGGACGCGCCGATCAACAGCATGAGGTTCGAGTCCGGCTCCACGATCGAGGCGTTCGTCAAGCTGCCCGACCCGTTCGAGGGCGACCACGCCTGGATGGGTATCCTGAGATGACAGGGCCGCAGTGGCGATGCAGGAAAGACGGGCGGCTGGTCGCCCGACGAGCCCACGTGCAGCCTCAACCTGTCGCCCGAGCGGTTGCTGCAGTACGTCGTCTGCCCGACCGGCCGTGACGCCGACCCCACCTCGTGGAGCCACACTCCCGGGGCATCACCACGCTGGGCAGGCCGTTCGCCATCGGCGGCAGCCAGTTCGCGGCTGAGGTGCGGCCAGGGCTACGACGGCTGGATCGGCGACGTCCGCATCGTGGGCAAGCGCTGCGGCCGGAGGACTTCCTCACGCCCTTCGAGTGATCGCCGCCGTGGACCGCCGGGGGAGCAGGGTGATCGGGATGACGCGGGGCGCCTGAGGCGGGTGCCCCTCGATCCGGCTGATCAGCAGGTCGACTGCCTCCCGCGCGGTCCTGGCCGGATCCAGGTCGACGGCCGTGAGCGCCGGTTCGCTGGTGCGCGCCTGGTGGCTGTCGACCCCCACGGACACGAGCAGGTCGCCGGGAACGCTCAGGCCGCGCTCCCTGGTGGCACGCAGCAGGCCGGTGGCCAGCCACTGCGGCGGCACGTAGACGGCGTCCGGCTCCAGGTCGAGCAGCCGTCCCGCCGCCTCCGCCGCGCTGCTGTCGAGCTTGTCGGGCCGCGCCAGCACCAGCAGGGGAGCGCGGCCGTGCCGCGCGGTCCACTCCGCGTACGCCCGTTCGGCGTCGGCGAACCACGACCATTCGATGTCGACCGACAACATCGCCACCCGGCGCGCTCCGGCGGCGGCCAGGTGGTCGAGCACGGTCAGCGTGCCGGCCGCGCTGTCGGCGGCGACCCACCGGTGGTCGCCGGGATGGGCGATGTCGCGGCCGATCGTGACCACCGGCAGGCCGAGCCGGTCGAACATGGCCACCCGTGGATCCGAGGGCAGCGGGTCGACGACGATCCCGCCGTCGATGCCGAACCGGCGCAGGTCGTCGAGGCGGCGCAGCGGCGGCAGCTGGAGCAGCGCCTGGTCGCGCTCGAACGCGGCCTCCACCACGTTCATGGTCAGCGACAGGTAGAAGTCGACGGCCAGGATGTGGTGGGTGGCGTCGAGATCGACGATCGGCATCAGCAGCGCGATCGTGTCCGCCCGGCCCGAGCGCAGCCCGCGCGCGTTGCTGTTGGGCCGGTAGCCGAGCCGCTCGGCCACCTCCGCCACCCGGGCCCGGGTCGCCGCGTCGACCCGGCCCTTGTTGTTGAGCACGTGGGAGACCGTGGTCTCGGACACCCCCGCGGCCTCCGCGACATCGCGGATCCGCGGCCGGGATCGTGACGGCTGCATGGGGGCCAGCCTAAGGCCATCGGTGCCAAATCGTTTGGGCAGTGGGTCTTGTGGTGCCAAATCGATTTGGCTTAGAGTCGCCGACATGCATTCGAGCACGTCCCGGTTCGCACGGGCCGTCCGCCGGCTGAACGCGTTGTGCGACGTGCAGCCGTACGTCACCGGCTGGTGCCTCATCGGCCTGCCGGACGGCGGCCCGGACGGCGCCAGGGCCGGGGGGATGCGGGCGGACCGGCACGGCACGCGGGCCTTCCCGGCGGCCAGCACCCGCAAGGTCGCCGTCATGATGGCGGCCCTGCGCGCCGTGCACAGGGGCGAGCTCGACCTGGACGCCCGCGTGACCATCGACGGGCGCTACCGCGACCGTGTGTTCACCGGGCTCCTGCAACACCTCGAACCGGGGCTGAGTCTGTCGTTGCGCGACGCCCTCACCCTGATGATCATCCAAAGCGACAACCTGTCCACCGCCCATGTCCTCGACCTGGTCGGCCTCGACGCCGTGAACGACCTGTGCGCGGCGGCCGGGCTCGACGGCACGCGGCACCGTCACGCGCTGATCCCGGAGCTGGCCCCCGACCATCCGGTCGACGCGAGCAACGTGACGACGCCCGGCGACCAGGCCAGGCTGCTGGAGCTGATCGTCCGCGGTTCCACGGCCGGCGGCGACACCGGAGGTGAGGCGAACCGGCTGCTCGGATGCCCGCCCCGGCTCTGCTCGTTCGCGCTGGACGTGCTCTGCCGCCAGCAGTTCAGGGACACGCTGCCGGCGTTCCTGCCGTACGGAACCAAGATCGCGCACAAGAGCGGCGCCGGCTGGCGGGACGTCAGCGACGGCGGCGTCTTCTTCGGCGACGACGGGCCGCGCTACGTGCTCGCGGTCTACACGGACGAGCTTCCCGCGGTCCTGCCCGACGGGCTGCCGGGGTTTTCGGGCGCGAGGGTCCACATTGCCCATCTCAGCCGCGCGTGCTGGGAGGAGATGCATCCGTAAGGAGACTCACATGTCTCGTATGACCGGTCGCGTTCTCGCGGCCTCCCTGACCGCGATCGCCGTCCTGAGCGCGGGCTGCGCCCAGAGCGGCGGTGAACGAGCCCCGTCCACCCAGAGCGGAGCTGGCGTGCTGCGCTTCGCCTACACCGCGTTCCCCTCCACCCTCGACCCGCACAAGGCGTCCACGGCCTGGGACGAGCTCTATGTCCTGCCCGTCTACGACCGCCTCGTCACGATCACGCCCGAGGGCGAGATCGCTCCCATGATCGCGGAGTCGTGGACGAAGAAGGGCGGGAAGCAGATCTTCACGCTGCGCTCCGGCGCGACGTTCCACGACGGCACCCCGCTGGACGCCGAGGCCGTGCGCGCCAACCTGGAGCGCGCGATGACGGCCCAGGGCAGCACCGCCAAGCCGCTGCTGAAGATGATCAAAGAGGTCGAGGCCGAGGACGGCGAGCTGGCCATCCGCTTCACCGGATCGGAGGAGGATCTCCTCAACGCCCTGGCCCACCGGGGCGGCGCGCTGATCAGCCCCAAGGCGTTCGACAACCCCGACCTCGACAGGAAACCGGTGGGCTCGGGCCCCTACCAGGTCACCGACTACCGCAGGGACGACCGCGTCGTCTACAAGCCCTTCTCCGGCTACTACGACAAGAGCTCCCAGCGGCTCAAGGGCCTGGAGATGTCGTTCGTCAACGACGACGACACCCGGCTCAACGGCGTGCGCTCGGGCCAGTACGACGCCACGCTCATCCGTCCCGAGCAGGCCGGCACCGCGCACGACGCCGACCTGAAGGTGGAGGAGTTCCTGACCGGGCTCGTCTACCAGCTCAACCTCAACACCGGCCGCTCGAAGTTCGGCGACCAGCGGGTGCGCCAGGCGCTCAACCACGCCGTCGACCGCAAGACGATCACCGAGAAGCTGCTGCTCGGCTCCTGCGAGCCGACCGTCCAGGCGGCCCCGGCCGGGCACTGGGCGCACGAGCCCTCGCTCGCGAGCGCCTACCCCTACGACCCGGCCAAGGCCAAGCAGCTGCTGGCCGCCGCGGGGCTGCAGAACGGGTTCTCCTTCACCGCGCTGGTGTGGGACAACACCGCGTTCGTGCAGCTCGGCGAGGCCATCCAGGACCAGTTCAAGCAGGTCGGCGTCGACATGAAGCTGCGGCCGATGAGCGCTGACCAGTCGATCGACCTCTACCAGAACCGCGGCGAGGCCGACGCCCTGGTCAGCCAGATCGGCGTGGCCGGTCCCGACCCTCGGCTCATCGCCCAGCAGGACTACCTGAAGGGCGGGCTCAACAACCCGGGTGACCTCACCGTGGAGCGGATCGAGGAGCTCGCGGGGGAGAGCGCGGCCGCGACCGACCGGGCCGCGCAGCAGGCCGGATACCGGGAGATCGCCAAGGTCGCCGCCGAGCACGCGTACAACGTGCCGATCTGCAACCGCAAGCTGTACTACGCGGTCAACGACAAGGTGCGCGACTTCGACAAGCTGCTCACCGGGTACGACGACATCCGCGTCGTCGGTATGGGCTGACTTATGGCGATATTTCTGCTCAGGCGGCTGGCGGGGGCCGTCGTGGTGCTCTTCGTCGTGTCCGTGATCACATTCGGATTGTCCCTGCTGATCCCCGGCGATCCCGCCATCCACATCGCCGGCGAGCACGCCACCCGCGAGGAGATCGCCGCCGTACGCACCGGGCTGGGTCTCGACCAGCCCGTGGCCGTGCGCTACCTGAGCTGGGCGACGGCCGCCGTCACCGGTGACCTCGGCACCTCGCTCTACAACTCCCAGCCGGTCACCGAGATCCTCCTCGAACGGCTGCCGGTGACGCTCTCCCTCGCCGTGGCCGCCATGGCGGTGGCGGTGCTGATCTCGCTGCCGCTCGGGACGCTCGCCGCGTTGCGGCCCGGCGGGCGGCTCGACCGGGTGATCTCCTCCGGCACCGCGCTCGCGGTCGCCACCCCGTCGTTCTGGCTGGGACTGATGCTGATCCTGGCGCTGGCGCTCACCGTGCCCGTCTTCCCCGCCACCGGGTTCCGGCCGCTCACCGACGGCGCCGGAGCCTTCGCCGCGCACCTCGCCCTGCCCGCCATGACGCTGGGCGTCGCCGCCGCCGTCGAGCCGACCCGCCAGCTCAGGGCGGCCCTCGCCGACGTGCTCGACACCGACTACATACGCACCGCCAGGGCGAAGGGTCTGCTGCCGCTCACGGTGGTGCGCAAGCACGCCGTGCGCAACGCGGCGGTGCCGTTCGTGACCGTGCTCGGGCTGGAGACCGGCCAGCTGCTCGGCGGCGCGGTGGTGGTGGAGGCCGTGTTCGGGCTGCCCGGGCTCGGCACGCTCGCCGAGTCCACCGTGACCCGCCAGGACCTGCCCGTCCTGCAGGGCATCGTGATCACCAGCACCGTCGTCGTGGTGGCTGCCAACCTGGCGGTCGACCTGGCGTACCGGTGGCTCACCCCGGGCCAGGAGACAGGAGCGGCCGCATGACCGCGATCACGGCCGCGCGGCGCGACACCCTCGGACGGCGGCTGGCCGGCCGGCGGGACGTCGCCGTCGCCCTCGGCGTGCTGGCCGTCCTCACCCTGGTCGCCCTCGCGGCGCCGCTCATCGCCCCGCACGACCCGGTGGACCAGGACCTGCTGCACCGGCTGGAGGGACCCAGCGCCGCGCACTGGCTGGGCACCGACGAATCCGGCCGCGACGTGCTCAGCAGGCTGCTGCACGGCACCCGGGTCTCGCTCGGCGCCTCGCTGCTGGCGGTGAGCGTGGCCACGGTCTGCGGGGTGCCGCTCGGCCTGCTCGCCGGCTACCTGGGACGCGGCGCCGACCTCGTGCTGTCACGCGTCGCCGACGCGCTGCTGTCGATCCCCGGCCTGGTGCTGGCCATCGCCATCGCCACGGCGCTCGGCCCCAGCCTGACGAACGCGATGATCGCCGTCGGAGTGGTCTACGCGCCCGGCTTCTACCGGGTGGCCCGGGGAGCCACCATGACCGTGCGCGGCCAGACGTACATCCAGGCCGCGATCACCACCGGCTGCTCCACCCCCCGGATCCTGTGGCGGCACGTCCTCCCCAACGTCGGCACGCCGCTGATCGTCAAGGTTTTCCTCACGTTCGGCTACGCCATCCTCGCCGAGGCGAGCCTCAGCTTTCTCGGCCTGGGTGTGCAGCCTCCCCTCGCGAGCTGGGGATCCATGCTCAAGCGGGCCGTACGCTACCTCGAACAGGAACCCATGCTGGTCATCCTGCCCGGCCTGGTGATCCTGGTGGCGGTGCTCGCGTTCAACACCGTAGGCGACGGGCTGCGCGACGCGCTGGCCCGCCGGGATCGGGAGCCTTCATGACCGCATTCGTCGAGGTCATCAATGAGCGCAGGACCATGGCCATGGAGGTCTCATGACCGCGGAGCAGGTGCTGGAGGTGGTCGGCCTGTCGGTCGCGGCTGGCCCGGTCCCCCTCGTGCACGACGTGTCCTTCCGGCTGCGCGCGGGCGAGGCGCTGGCGCTGGTGGGCGAGTCCGGCTCGGGCAAGTCGATGACCGCCCTGGCCCTGCTCGGACTGCTGCCGCGCGGCGTCGCCGTCACCAGGGGCTCGGTGCGCCTGCTGGAGCCAGGCGACCCGTCGCCTCTCGATCTCGTGACGGCCGGCGGCCGCACGCTGGCCGACGTCCGCGGACGGCGTGTCGCCATGGTGTTCCAGGACCCCATGGCCAGCCTCAACCCGTCCATCACCGTGGGCGAGCAGATCGCTGAAGTGCTCAGGCGCCACCTCGGCATGGGCCGCGCCCCCGCCGCCCGGCAGGCCGTGGACCTGCTCGGCGCCGTCGGCATCAAGGAGCCGGGCAGGCGCGCGGGAGACCACCCGCACACGTTCAGCGGCGGCATGCGGCAGCGCGCGGTGATCGCCATGGCGCTGGCCTGCGAGCCCGCCGTCCTCATCGCCGACGAGCCGACCACCGCGCTCGACGTGACCATCCAGGCGCAGATCCTCGACCTGCTCGTCCGGATGCAGGACGAGCTCGGCATGGCCATGCTGCTGGTCACCCACGACCTGGCGTGGTCGCCGGCACCTGCCACAGGCTCGCGGTCATGTACGCCGGCCGGCTCGTGGAGGAGGGCGCCGTGGGCGAGGTGTTCGACGATCCCGCGCACCCGTACACGTCGGCGCTCCTGGCCGCCGCGCCGGAGAACGCCATGCGCGGACGCAGACCGCAGGCCATCCCCGGCACCGTGCCCGCCCCCGGGGAGCCGCCGCCCGGCTGCGCGTTCAGCTCCCGCTGCGCCCACGCGCGGCCGGATCCGTGCGACACCGCGCCGATCGAGCTCGTCAGGGCGGGCTCCCGGAGCGTGCGCTGCGCCCGCAGCACCGAACTCCACGAGCTCAGCGAGCTCCGCAAACCGGCGGAGGCGACACCATGAGCGGTCCTGAGCAGGCACGTGCATGCGGCACCATGAGCGGTCGTGAACAGGCACGTGCAGGCGGCACCATGAGCGGTCCTGAGCGGGCCCGTGGAGGCGGGGCGAGCGGGCGGGAGCCGCGGGCCGGTGGTCTGCTGGAGGCCCGCGGCCTGGTGAAGACGTTCGGCCGGCGGCCCGCCGTGCGAGACGTGTCGTTCGAGGTGGGCGCGGGAGAGACGCTGGCCATCGTCGGCGAGAGCGGCTCGGGCAAGTCCACGACCGCGCGCATGCTGGTCGGCCTGCTGCGTCCCGACCGCGGCCAGGTGCTGCTCGCCGGCGACGACCTGGCCCGTCTGCGCGGGCGGGCGCTGCGGGCCCGCCGCAAGGACCTGCAGATGGTCTTCCAGGACCCGCTCGGCTCGCTCAACCCGGCCATGCGCGTAGGAGCGAGCATCGCCGAGCCCCTCCTGCTGCACACCGGCCTGGACGCCGCAGCCCGTCGTGACCGGGTCGCCGAGCTGCTCCGGCAGGTCGGGCTCCGCCCTGAGCACGCCGACCGGCTGCCGCGCGCGTTCTCCGGCGGCCAGCGCCAGCGCATCGCCATCGCCCGCGCCATCGCCTGCGACCCGCGCGTGCTGATCTGCGACGAGCCGGTCTCCGCCCTGGACGTCTCCACCCAGGCCCAGATCCTCGACCTGCTCGCCGGGCTGCGCGAGGCCACCGGGTTCGGCTGCGTGTTCATCTCCCACGACCTGGCCGTCGTCCGGCTGGTCGCCGACCGGATCGGCGTGATGCGCGGCGGCGAGCTGGTCGAGCTGGGACCCGCCGAGCAGATCTACACCGACCCCCGGCACGAGTACACCCGCGAGCTGGTCGCCGCCGTCCCGTCGCTCACCGCGCGGCGAGGAAGCCATGAACGAGCCTGAAGGAGGTGGACGGGTGAACCCTCCCGTCCGGTTGACGGAGATCGACATCCCCGGCGACGGCCGGGCCGCGGGCCGGGCGTACGGCGAGGCCGCGCGCCCGCTCGTCCTGCGGCATCACGAGCTGATCGTCAGCGGCCTCGGCCTGGCGGCCGCCAGGGGCCGGGCCATGAAGTTCCGGGCCGCCACCCTTGCCGCCGCCGGGGCCGCCACCGGGGCCGCCACCGGGACCACCATTGGGGCCGCCAGTGGGGCACTCGCGTCGGAGCTGGCCGCCGAGGTGGACGGCGTCGGCGAGGGTGCAGGGCTGAGCGCGGCCGACGGCTGGATCCTGCAGTTGCGCGCCGAGCTGACCGGCTGGAACACCGCCGCCCCCGAATGCAGCTCGCTGGCCCTGGTCGGCTCCGCCCGGCAGGACGGCCCGATCGCCGCGCAGAACGCCGACCTCCCGGCCGAGGTGGGCCCGCTGTTCGTGGTGATGCGCAGGCGGCCGGCCGCCGGGCCCGCGCTGATCACCGTCACCCCGGCCGGGCAACTCGGCCACCACGGGATGAACGACGCGGGTGTCGCCGTGTTCGGCAACTTCCTGCGTACGGACCAGTGGCAGGTGGGCGTGCCGCGTTACCTGCTGACCCGGCTCGCCCTGGGGGAGCGGGACCGGTTCCGCGCGGCCGACGCGGTCGCGGCGGTGCCCAGGTCGGGCCCGCGCAACCTGCTCATCGCCGACGAGCGGGGCGCGCTCGACCTGGAGACCACCCCAGGCGGCGTGGGCAGGATCGAGCCGTCCGCGGGAGTCCTCACCCACACCAACCACTTCCTCAGCGAACTGGCCGCCCACGAGAACGCCCCGCAGCCCTGGTTGCGCAACTCGCGCGCCCGCCAGGCCAGGCTCGACGCGCTGCTCGCCGCCGCGGGGCCGTACGCGGGACCCGAGGAGCTGGCCGCCGTCCTGGCCGACCGGCACGGCGCGCCCGACGCCCTGTGCCACCACGCCGCCGACGCCCCCGAGCTGAACGTCGCGACCGTGGTCTCCACGGTCGCCGAGATCCGCGCCCGCCGCCTGCACGTCTGCGCGGGCCCGCCCGACCGCGGCGGCTACGCCGTCTACGACCTCAAGGATGCCTCATGACCGAGCCCGCCCACCCGGCCGACCGCACGGACGCGGCCGAGCC